>NZ_WKZK01000023.1:0-65872 GCF_009680135.1 Eubacterium sp. BIOML-A2 | reverse complement strand
AAATGCTTGCATTCTCTATTAATCATTATGGACTGAGTTTTAGGGCAACGCAATCCGTCGAATTATTTTGCGCTTACACAAAATGGATTTTCTTACAAATATCACGTAAGAAAATGTATGTTTTTATTGCGTAATATAAGGTATTATCTAATAAATCACAACTGTTTAAAGTTATTTATTAGGAGGGTATCAAATGAATGGCAGAGAAAGAACCTTAAAATTTTTGAATGGTGAAAAAGTGGATTATATTCCATTCCATCCGTTAGTCATGCAGTTTGCGTCTGAATATGCGAAGATTCCGTTTAGAGAGTATTGCCTGGACTATAGGAGCCAATGTAATGCAATGATAAAGTTTGCAGAAGACTTTGGTGTGGACTGGTTCCATCCGTCGGGATTTGCATATTGTGAAGCAGGCGCATACGGAATGGACATCGTGTATCCTGAAGATGACTGTCCATATCCAGAAAAGCATTTAATCCTGGATTTTGAAAGGGATTATAAGAAGATAAGGTCACTGAATATAAAAGAGAACGATGCGATGATGAATCGCGTGAGAGGAGTTAAGCATTATAAAGATACGGTTGGCGAAGCGTATTTTATAGCAGGGCACGTAGAAGGCCCTTTGGCGGAATATACGGATTTAAGAGGCGTATCTGAGGGGCTCATAGATTTACTGGATTATGAGGATGAGCTGTCTGAGATATTTCAGATTATAGTGGATAATTCGAAACGATGGATTGATTTACAGGCTGAATCGGGGGCAGACTGCATCAGTATTGGCGACGCTATATGTTCTCAAATAAGCGAGTCAATGTATTTAGAACGTATATTTCCATATCATGTGCAACTGATTGAACATGCAAATAAGCTGGGGATCTATACCAAATTCCATATCTGCGGCGATTCTTCCAGGATCCTGCCGCATTTAATAGAAGCTGGAGCCAATATCCTGGATATAGATTCATTGGTGAAAGATGTGCCTTCACTGATAAAACGGCTGGGTAAAGGGCAGGTTTTATGCGGCAACCTGGATCCGGCCGCGGTCTTGAGATTTGGCACGCCGCAGATGATTGAAGATGAAGTGAAAAAAATTATTGATGATACAAAAGGGAAATGTATGATTGGAGGCGGCTGTGAGATCCCGAAGGGGACGCCGGTTGAAAATATGCATAAGTTTTTGGAAGCGGTTAAAAAATACTCTGATTAGATAAAATATAGAATAAAATTTATTAAAAAGGTATTTGTTGTCTGTAAAAGAAAGAACTATTGGTTTGAAGCGGATTCTATGATATAATTTCCTGGTGGATAAATTTGTAAGATATTTGCTGAATAAAACATAACCAGATATCTTAAATTTTCAAATTAGCGGCATTGTTCAGGACTCAGTCAGCTAAATATAAAAATTTCAAGAAAATGAAACAAGAGTTTCCAAAAGGAGAGAAGGCCCATGAATATACAGATCTTTGGAACAAAAAAGAGCTTCGACAGCAAAAAAGCAGAGCGTTATTTCAAGGAGCGGGGCATAAAATATCAGTTTATAGACATGAAAGAAAAGGGATTCAGCAAAGGAGAGTTCTACTCCGTCTGCCAATCAATTGGGGGCTATGAACAGTTGCTCGATCCGAATTGCAGGGACAAAGATTTACTTGCCCTGGTCACGTATATCGCAGAAGAAGACCGGGCAGAAAAAATTCTTGAAAACCAGCAACTGATAAGGACACCCATTGTCAGAAACGGAAAACTGGCAACAGTCGGTTATCAGCCGGATATATGGAAAAAGTGGAAATAATAGGAGGAACCATATTATGCCAAAAGAAAAGATATCCCTGATTGTCCCCTGCTACAATGAAGAGGAGGTGCTCCCCTATTTTTTTGAGGAGTTCAAAAAGACAGCAGGGCAATTAGCAGAATATGAATTAGAACTCCTTTTTGTAGATGACGGCTCGAAGGACAGCACATTAGATCTCGCAAAAGATATGGCCAAAAGTGACAGCAGGGTCAAATATCTTTCTTTCTCCCGCAATTTTGGCAAGGAAGCTGCCATCTATGCGGGACTTCAGAAAACGGACGGTGACTATGCGGTTCTTATGGATGCGGATCTGCAGGATCCTCCTTCACTGCTGCCAGAGATGTTAAAGGCAGTGAAAGAAGAAGGATATGATTCCGCTGCTACCAGAAGAGTGACCCGGAAAGGGGAGCCGCCAATCCGTTCTTTCTTTGCGCGCCGGTTTTATCATCTGATGAATAAGATCTCTTCGGCTGAGATTATGGATGGAGCGAGGGATTACCGTCTGATGAACCGGAAGTTCAAAAATGCAATTCTGGAAATGAGTGAATACAATCGTTTTTCGAAAGGTATTTTCGGCTGGGTTGGTTTTCGGACAAAGTGGATTGAGTTTGAGAATGTGGAGCGTATTGCAGGCGAGACAAAATGGTCATTTTTCAAGTTGTTCCGCTATAGTCTTGAGGGAATTATCGGTTTCTCGACGGCGCTGCTTGCCATGGCTTCCATACTGGGGATGACAGTCTGTGCGGCCGCATTTATTTTTTTGATAATTATCCTGGTCAAGACTTTATGCTTCGGAGACCCGGTTGCAGGCTGGCCTTCTATGACCTGTATCATTCTGATGCTGGGCGGAATTCAGCTGCTTTGTATGGGGATTTTAGGCATGTATCTCTCCAAGACGTATCTGGAAACAAAAAAAAGGCCAATCTATATCTGCGATGAAAGTAATTTGGAAGAAGAGGGTGAGGAGAAAAAGAAATGAACCGGGCAAAGAACTTTATGAGAGGGAAATCGGATATATTTTCGCTGATCCTGTCTATTACAATAGCAAATCTGATGTTTTTTCATCAGGAAAAGTGGCTGATGAATCCGGTTTATATTGCAGGATTATCGATTCTGATTTATGCGGGGCTTAAGGCGGCCCGGAAGAATGCGCATCTGCTGAAACATGGCCGTATATTGCCGGGAACCGTATTACTGGGAATCTTGTTTTCTCTGATGATTGTAGTTGGGCAGAAGATCCATGCGGACAGCGTATCTTTTTTAGCTTTTACGGGATTTGATATTTTCTGGTTTATTCTTTATTTTTTTGTTGGAGGGCTTCTGTTTTTTGATTTATATCTGGCCGGCGTGAATACGGCGTTAAGAGGCCGTATGACTTCAGGAGAATTATCGGTTCCGAAATGGAATCAAAGAAAATGGCTGCTCTACAGCGTGATTTTGTTTGCAGCCTGGGTTCCCACATTTGTAACTTATTTCCCGGGGATTGTACCTGATGATGCTACGGTTTCCATGGCAATTGCTTTCGGGGAGATGCCATGGGACAACCATTTCCCTGTTTTTTATACCTTAATGGTCGGCGGGTTCATGCTTGTGGGCTATATCTTCCATAACTTTAATATTGGTATTGCGCTTTACTCTGTATTTCAGATGCTTATTATGGCGGGAATTTTGGGGTATTTGCTGGAGTGGATTGAGCGGAAAGGGTTTAAGAAGATTCTGATCTATCTGGGGCTCGCATATTTTGCGGCGGCTCCGGTGTTTGGAAACTATGCGGTTGTTATGTGGAAAGACCCTATTTTCAGCGGTGTTCTTATTCTGTTAGCACTGATATTAATCGATCATGTCGCAGTGAATCCAGATTCATTTTTAGAAAAGAAAGTTTTGATCAGCTATGCAGGGCTGATGATTCTGGCATCTCTTTTGAGAAATAACGGAATCTATATCGGGATCCTGCTCAGTGCGGGACTTTTGGTGGTTTACAGGAAGCGCTTAAAGCGGGTATTGATAACATCGGTAGTCAGTATTGGCTTGATCTGGTTTATTACAGGGCCTGTATATGTGTACATGTTTTCTGCAGAAAATGTTTTTGTGGAATCAGTCGGCATCCCTTTGCAGCAAATGGCCAGAGTCGTTGTCACAGAGGGAGAGATGAGCGCGGAAGAGGAAGAATTTATGGATCATCTGCTGCCCCTGGAAAAGTATCAGGATTATTATTGGCCGTTTTTAGTGGACCCGATTAAATGGGCGCCCGAATTCGATACGGAATATTTAGACAGCCATAAGAAAGAATTTTTTCATGTCTGGTTTTCCATGCTGACTAAAAATTTTGATGTCTATGTAAAGCAGTATCTTATGGGGACGTATGGCTTCTGGCATATAGGCGGGGAGACGAAATACGAGTTTGTGAAAACGGATATTGCCAGGAACTGGTGGGATATGTATCAGAATCAGCCTTTTGAAAATGTTCTGGGCTATCCTATGCAGGAAAAAATAGTGGAAAAGTACGATTATATTTCGACGGGGCTGTTGGTATGGATCCTTTTATTTGATATTGTTTTCTGCTGGATGCGTAAAAAATCAGTGTATATCATTCCTCTGCTGGTCATGGCAGGCAACTGGCTGACTTTGATGGTGGCTACTCCAACGGCATTTGGCGTCAGGTATATCTATCTCCTGGTAATCGGCCTGCCCCTGGTGCTGCTTTACCCGTGGCTGCTGAACAGAGATCCGCGGGGGAAAGGGAGCTGCTGTTCACAGGTAAGCATGTAAACAGTAACACAGTAACTTCTAAAAACAAGGGCATTTGTGATATAGGGTTGTACTTTTGTATGAATTTGGTAAAATAAGAAGCAGGAAGCTTTAGACTGGAAGGGAGAGGTTATATGAAAAGGTTAAAAAAAGTAAGTATTATTTTGCTGGTATTTCTTATGATATTTGGCATGGCCGGATGTAAGAAGAAGGAAGCGCCCAAAAGAGCCGAGAAGACAGAAGAGAAAGAAGTAAAAGAGAAAAAAGAAGAGCCAAAACAGGAAGAGGTGCCTGCAAACCAGAACCTGCTGACAGGGCTGGCTGATCTGACAGACGGCGCTATTGGCAAAAGGCCTGTAGCCGTTATGGTGAATAATGTGGAGGCCGCGCTCCCGCAGCTTGGGATTTCAAAGGCAGATATTATATATGAGATTCCGGTCGAAGGTGATGTGACGCGTCTTATGGCTTTATACGCAGACTACACTGCAGTACCGAAGATCTGTGCCGTGCGCAGCTGCCGTTATTATTTCCCGGCATATTCACAGGGATATGATGCCTTTTATGTGAATTGGGGAATTGATGACAGTATTGCAGACTATCTCGAAGCGCTGAACCTGGACCAATATGACGGGATGAACAATGCAGGAGGGCTGTTTGGTCGTGATCAGGACAGGCTGAATGCGGGATATTCTTTGGAGCACACAGGATTTTTTGATGGAACCAGATTTGCAGAGGTGGTGCAGGCAGAAGGTCGGAGAACGGATTTAAACGAGGATAAAAAGGGGACGGCATTCCAGTTTAACGGGATGGACGAACAGCTGAAGCCGGAAGGGCAGGACTGCAAAAATGTCAGCATTAATTTTGGGGCGGCCACGGCAACCCTGACTTATGACGAGGGCTCAAAGACTTACTTAAAGCAGATTAACGGAAAACCACAGATGGATGGCAGTGACAACACCCAGCTCGCTTTTACAAATGTATTTGTTTTGGAGACGGATATTTCAGTAAGGGATGATATTGGGCATAAAGAAATCAACTGGTATGGCGGTTCTGACTATGTAGGATATTATGTGTCAAACGGCGGTATGCAGAAGATACATTGGAGTAAAGAGGCGAATAACGAGAATTCGTACCTGCGTTTTTACGATGGGAGCGGCAAGGAGATCAAAGTAAATCGTGGGAAGAGCTATATCGCCGTAAACTATAAGGGACAGAGTGAGTTCCAGTAGAGCCGGGAATTCTGGCTCCTGCGAGGACTAGTGTACTGATACATTGAGATTTAGGCTAGCTATGAGGCTGAATATCAATGTGTCAAAACACTGGGACAATAAGCGGAAAGCTTCGGTTATTTGATTTCTACAGTTCATGAAGTAAAGGGAAGCGGATGGAGAGTTAAGCAATGTCGGAAAAATTTAGATCAGATGCTACAAGAAAACGAAATTTGCTGGCGCTGGGGATTGTTTTCCTCAGCTCCATCTTTTTGTATATCCTAATGCAGGCCGGGAGTGGATTATATCCCTTTGGCAGCAAGTCTAATATGCTCTGGGACCAGGATATTCAGTACGTGGATTATTTTGCGTATTACCGGAATGTACTGCTGGGCAAGGCAGATATCGGGTATTCGTTCACAAAATCTCTGGGCGGTTCCCTGGTTGCACTGTTCGGCTATTATCTTGGCTGTCCGCTGAATCTGCTTGTAGTGTTTTTCAAGACAGAGCAGCTGCCTTTGTTCCTGTTTATTCTTACGGCAGTAAAGCAAGGGCTTGCGGGGGTGACTGCAGGAATCTTTTTCTGGAAGCGTTTTCCTGCGGTATCATTAAGGATGAGGACCCTTATTTCGCTCTCGTATGCTCTGATGCAGTACAATATGCTCCAGTCATCCAATATTATGTGGCTGGATGGTGTAATCCTTCTGCCGCTTTTACTGCTGGCTGTTTACAGGTTTGTTTCCGGAAACCGGAAGCGGTGGCTTTTCCTTACCGTTCTATTTTCCATTGCAATTAACTGGTATACAGGCTATATGACAGGTTTGTTTGCCGTATGTTATTTCCTGTACGAAAGAATCTTAAAGATTGACAAGCCGGACGCAAAGGAGCGAAAAAGGTTCATAAAAGATACCATATTATGTGGCGGCATCATGCTTGCAGGAGTGCTTGGAAGCTGTTTTATATTTTATCCGGTGGTGGTGGGCCTGCAGAAAGGCAAGGATGCTTTTGTTCCTGAGATCTTCCATCTGGCCACACATGGATCCCTCCTTGATGCATTCAAGGGATTTGCACTGGGCAGCTATTTTGAATCTGTATCGTTATACTGCGGTCTGCTCTTTTTTGGCTTCTTTCTCTATTATTTTTTCTCACGCCATGTGGAAAAAAAGGAGAAGATACTATCCGTAATCGCTGTGATGTTTATGCTGGTAAGCTGCTGGTTTGTACCGCTGGACTGCATCTGGAGCGGATTAAGGTACGTGGCAAGTTATCCGTTTCGGTTCGCTTTCATTGTCATTTTTCTTGTACTGTACCTGGCGGCAAGAGGGGTGCAGGAGTATGAAAAGGTAAGAGACGGCAAAAAAATGGCGGCGGTATATGCGGGATGCATCCTGCTGTTCCTGGTGTACCATTTGGCGGGCGGATATGGAAAGAATCAACTGCTTTTGACAGAAGCGGTACTTGCAGTGTATGCTCTGCTGTATCTGCTTTCAGGAATGGGGAAACGAAAACAGGCAGGGCTGAAGAATTTAGTTCCAGCAGTGTTGGCCGTAGAACTGGTTTTAAACGGGATTATGACGTTTCAGATGAATTACGAGTGGAATCAGGATATTTCCGCTTACCAGGAATATACGGCGCGCAATGCAGAACAGGTTGCAGCAGTGAAAAAACTGGAATCGGATGAATTCTACAGGATGGACACTCTGAATAAAAGGTATGACGAGGAGAGCAGATGCTCGGCCTTTCTAAATGAGGCCATGGTTTATGACTATCGCGGTCTGAATCATTATTCCTCCACATTTGACGGAACGACAGGAGATCTGCTCCGGGATATCGGGTATTCCTCTGAGAGTACCATAAGCATCGTGTCCGAATCAAGCCTGCCGGCAGATTCCTTGCTGGGGGTAAAGTATCTGCTGTCTGCGGCAGAGGTGGCAGGCTATGAAAAAGTGGATTCCATACCGGAAGCAAACGGAAAATCCGTATACTATAATCTATATGTGCTGGACGCAGGCATGGAGGCGGCGGATACTGTTTATGAAAAAACGGAGAGTGCCAACCCTTTTGAATATCAGAATATATTGTTTTCCAAAATCCTCGGAAGAGAAGTAGCGCTTTATAAAAAAGCGGAGCCGGAGGTACGTATGGAAGACCAGGTGCTGATTTTTAGTATACCTGCGTCCGGAAAGGAAGATCTGCTCTATGGCTATGTAGATTCCTGGGTACATGACCTTGTACTATATGTAGATGGCGAGTACCGATGTAATTACGCCACATGGCTGAGCTATAAGATATTTAATGTCGGAGACGGGACGAAGGCGCATACAGCGGCACTGGACGGATATAGCGGAAAAGAACAGGATATGACGCCTTATTTCTATTATCTGGATCAGGATTTGTTCGAGGAAGTCATTCAGGAATTGAAGGGCAAAGAAATGGTAACAGAAAAATTTGAAGACGGATATGTGAAAGGCAGCTATACCGCAGTCGAAGACTGCAATATGCTCCTGAGTATCCCTTATGATGACGGCTGGACAGCCTCCGTGAATGGGAAGAAAGTGGAAATCAGGCCGGCAGCCAATGCCCTGATGGCAATTCCCCTCTCCGCGGGGGAGAATATAATTGAACTGAAATATGAAATACCCGGTGTGAAAGCAGGAATCGGGTTATCCATTCTGGGGTTATTCATGTTTTTGGGGATATGCTGGATGGACAGAACGAAAAAGCCGCATGCATTGCACAAGAATTGAGAGGGGCATATTTGAATTGTACGGCACCGATCGTATCCTTAAATTTCCGGCAGCACTGCTCCACAAACTTCAGCGTATTCCACTACGCCTGTGTTTGTGGAGCAGTGCTCTCGGAATTACTCGTTTCCGAGAATCTCTTTTGCAAGTCTTGCAGCTAAAACATCCATTTCTTCCATCTGTGAATCCTTCAGGGATGATTTCATAGCAAAGTTTTCCGTCAGGATTGTCATATTCTTCATTTCACCGATCTTAGCCTCCATGAGTTTAGCCGACATCGGAGCCCAGGTTCCGTTGCCAAGCACAGCGACCGTACGGTTCTGCACATTCAGCGCCTTCATGTCATCCAGATAATTGGCCATGACCGGGTATACCCCGCCGTTATAAGTAGGGGAGGCAAGCACAAGGTGGCTGTATTTGAAGCTGTCAGAAATCAGCTGGGATACATGGGTGCGGGAAATGTCATGAACCACCATGTTCTTCACGCCCGCATCGGCAAGCTTGACCGCCAGTACATTGGCAGCATTTTCCGTATTGCCGTACATAGAAGCATAGGCGATCATAACGCCGCGTACTTCCGGCTCATATGTGCTCCAGATATTATATTTTCCAATGATATAATCCAGATTGCTTCTCCAGACCGGTCCATGGAGTGAGCAGATATACCGGATGTCCAGCGCAGCGGCTTTTTTCAGTACATTCTGGACCTGTACGCCGTACTTGCCCACGATGTTGGTATAATACCTGCGGGCATCATCCAGCCAGTCTCTGTCGAAGTTGATTTCATCATTAAAAATCGTGCCGCCCAGAGCGCCGAAAGTTCCGAAGGCATCTGCAGAGAACAGAACCTTGTCGGCCTCGTCATAAGTCATCATTGCCTCCGGCCAGTGTACCATTGGCGCCATAACAAAATGAAGGGTGTGCGTACCACTGGAAAAGGTATCCCCTTCTTTGATGATGATTTTCCTGTCTTCTAAGTCCATATCATAAAACTGGCCGATCATGGGGAATGTTTTGGCATTACCGATAATCTGCATTTTAGGATAGCGCAGCGCCAGTTCTGCGATGAGGGAACAGTGATCCGGTTCCATGTGGTTCACAACCAGATAGTCCAGTGTTCTTCCGCCGAGAACTGCTTCTACATTTTCCAGAAACTGCCTTCCGATAGAAGCGTCTACTGTGTCAAAGAGAACGGTCTTCTCGTCCATCAGCAGGTAAGAGTTATAGGAAACACCGTTCGGGATGGGGAAAATGTTTTCAAACAGCTCCAGACGGCGGTCGCTTCCGCCTACCCAGTATAAGTCATCGGTTACTTTTCTAAAACAGTACATATGTGATCCTCCTTTTTATATTCCCCCAGGCAGTGAACAGGGCAGACGTGCAGGTATGGCCGTCCGGCTGCAGATACCGGGGAAGTTTGTCCTCAGTTCGTTATGTTTTTTAATAGAAATAGATTCACTGAATATGTGGCAAAAAATTGTCTTCCGTCACTATTCTACCATAAAAGGAAAAATACGCAACCCGAGTATCCACATTTTTTAGTTTATGTTACAATAGAAAATATTCAGTTCCCTTATAAATTCCTTATAATTGTCTTTTAAAATGTCCTTATAGACAAGGAGGTTTTAACATGAATGAGATGATTTTGGAGACAAAAGGAATTTGCAAGAGGTTTGGCCGTCAGGTTGTGTTGAACCAGGTATCTCTGATGGTGCCAAAGGGCTGCGTATATGGGCTTCTGGGGCCGAACGGCGCCGGTAAGTCCACATTGATGAAAATGTTTTCGGGTATGATGCGCCCGGATGAAGGAGAGATCTTTTTTGGGGGAAAGCCATGGAGCCGGAAGGATCTGAACAGAACGGGAGCGCTGATTGAGCAGCCTCCGCTGTATGACAATCTGACGGCACGGGAGAACCTGGAGGTACGCACCCTTCTGCTGGGGCTTCCGAAGAAAAGAATAGACGAGGTCCTGGAAATCGTAGATTTAAAAAATACGGGGAAGAAGCGGGCAGGGCAGTTTTCTATGGGAATGAAACAGCGTCTGGGGATTGCGGCGGCGCTTCTTAATAAACCCAGCCTTCTGATTCTGGATGAACCGGCCAACGGGCTGGATCCGTTTGGCATTCAGGAACTCCGAAATATGATACGGGATTTTTCCGATGAAGGAATCACTGTTATCGTTTCCAGCCACATATTAAGCGAGGTCGAGCAGGTCGCCGATTATATCGGGATCATATCGGGGGGCGTTCTGGGATATCAGGGCGGCATGAAGCAGGGAAAGGATCTGGAAAGCCTGTTTACGGATGTGGTCAGAAAGAACAGGGGGCTTGAGGCATGTTGTTAGCATATGTGAAAGCGGAGAATCTAAAGAACAGACATACCGTGGCCTCCAGGCTCTTTTGGCTGGTACCTCTTTTCAGCATTTTGCTGTCATTTGTTTTTTCGGGGCAGGACAGCCGGTATTACCAAATGAATCAGTATAATTGGTGGTATACAACGTTTTTCCCTATGCTGCTGCTTCTTAGCACGGCATTTGCAGGGCAGCGGGAAAGGAAGATGAAGAATAGGGCCATGGGAGCGCTGCCGATAAACATGAAGACTTTATGGAGCGCGAAGATCTTGTACAGCCTGAAAACGCTTGTACTTGCCGTTCTGATCTTATTCTGTGTACAGGAAGTGGTCAGCCGTCTGCTGGCTTCTGGCGGCGCCAGAGAGATCTCAGGGCTGACCGGCCTTGCGGCAGCTGTCCTGTGGATTGTGCTCAGTTTGTGGCAGATCCCGCTCTGGCTGTTTGTGAACCAGTCGCTGGGATTTGCCGCAGGAATACTTTTGGGCCTGGCAGGTAATATAGGGCTGGGAGTTCTGGGCGCTCTGTCAAAATGGTGGGTGGTGAATCCATTTGCTTATATCAGCCGCCTGATGTGTCCGATTCTGAAGATCCTCCCGAATGGGCTGCCGGCGGAACCGGGAAGCCAGACCTTTTTCCCGGAAGTATTAAAGATAACAGTCATCCCTCTGGGAGTCTGCATTTCTGTGGCGCTGTTTTTGGGAGTATGGGCCTTGACGGCCGGCTGGTATGCAGGAAAGGGGCGAAAAGGATGGGAAAGCTGAAACAGAAGAACAGAGGATTCCGGATGCTGTGTGCCGAATTGGTAAAGCTGCGCAGAACATGGATATTGTGGCTCCATATCATTATGCCGCTGACGGGAATCGTTATATTTCTTTTATACTACCGTATCTCAGGGTGGAGCAGCTGGGGGAAGATCTCGGGTTATGTGGAAGTGGTTTCAGTTGTATGCCCGACACTTGTAGGGTTTATCTGCGGACTTGCGGCAGACCAGGAAAAACAGGCAGGGCATTTTCAAAATCTTTTAGGGACAGGACAGCGCAGGACAGCAAATCTGTCTGCAAAACTTTGTACATTGCTGCTCTGGAACCTGGCAGCGGTGCTAGTGACGATAGTCGGTTTTGGCGCCGGATATTATTTGTTCATTGAACGGACTGCCGTACCGGAGATGTTTTATATAACAGTGACAGGACTGATCTGGATCAGCCAGATATTCACTTATTGCCTTCATCTGTTTTTAGGTCTGCGATTTTCGAAAGGCATTAGCATCGGGGCCGGAATTGTGGAAAGCCTGCTGGCCGCGATACTGATGACCGGGCTTGGGGATGGGATCTGGCAGTGGATACCGTGTGCCTGGGCGGGCCGTTTCACAGGATTGTATGTACAGCGTGCAGCAGGTATGGATTCCGCGGCCTGGGCGCTGGCAGAGTCCCAGATGAAAACAGGAGGAATCATGATGGCAGGAATCACCATTGCAGGGATTCTGCTGACATATCTCTGGTTTCATTATTACGAAGGAAAACGGATGGAAGATTAGGGGTGGGGGAAAGGTTCTTGCAAATTGACAGAAAAAAATATTTAAAAACATGAGAGAGGGGATGTAGTGGATGGCCAGAATTCTTGCGGTAGACGATGAGCCGGCAATACGGAATCTAATACGGAAGGCTCTGGAAAAGGAGGGGCACTGTGTGACAACCTTAAATTGTGCGGATGAGATCATAATAGAAAACCTGAACCAATATGACCTGCTTTTGTTAGATATCATGATGCCGGGAACGGATGGTATCACATTTGTGAAAAAGATCCGCAGCCAGGTCGACAGCCCGATCCTTTTCCTGACGGCAAAGACAGACGAAAACAGTATCATGTACGGGCTTGCATCGGGCGGAGATGATTATATAACAAAGCCCTTTGGGATCGGGGAACTGCGGGCGCGGGTACAGGCCCATCTGCGCAGAGAAAAGCGGGAGAAGAGGCATACGGCGGAGGTGTCAGGTGTGCGCTTCGATCTGGCGGGTAAAACCGCCGGAGTTGGGGAATGCCGGGTGCCCCTTACAAAAAGCGAATATGAGATCAGTGAGTTTCTGGCAATGAACCATGGCCAGGTGTTTTCTAAGGAACAGATCTATGAGCGTATATTCGGGTATGACAAGGATGGGGACGTATCTGCGATTACAGAGCATGTAAAAAACATCCGCGCTAAATTTTCCCGGGCCGGCAGGGAGCCGATAGAGACGGTATGGGGGATTGGATATAAATGGAAATAAAACGTAAGGTAACGGTACAATCTGTATTTCGGAGATTTTTGGTCTGGTTTTGTCTGATGACAGCAGGCCTTCTCTTGATGTGCGTAGTAATTTTTGGCGTTTTAAGTGCGGCAGGTGTAGTACTGCCGGCTAATTACAGTGAAGTGGCGCTGGAAAGGCGGCGTACAGAGATACAGGAAGCCGATATTGTGACAAAAGAAATGATACCGGACAATTGTCATTATGGGGTGTACAGCGAAGACGGTACATTTCTGTACGGAAACTTAAGTCAGAGCTCACAGGAAAAGGTGTGGAAAGAGTACAAAAGAGGCGGGAGCGGTGACAGCGCCTTAGGGTATCTGAAATATTTTCCGCGGGATGGAGAAGTTTGTCTGGCGGTCTATCAATTAAGAGCGGAGTTCACAAATCCGTTACTTAAAAAAATACTGCCGGGGGTACCGGAGGGCCTTTTTCTTTTATTTCTAATCCTGTTTTTCATACAGTCCGTTCTGTTGGTCCGGCGTTTCGGCAATGTGATACGCAGGGAACTGGAAGCGGTCAAGCAGGTGACGGAAAAGGTCAAACTTCAAAATCTGGATTTCGAAAAGCCGGCTTCCAGGATTGTGGAGATAGATGAAGTGATGGAGTCTCTTGTGAAAATGAAAGAGGCCCTGGAGGCGTCTCTTAAGCAGCAATGGGAAATGGAAGAGAACAGACGCCAGCAGATCCGCGCGCTGGCCCACGACATTAAAACTCCGCTGACCGTCATAAGGGGAAACACCCAGCTGTCCTGCGAAGCAGAGTCGCTGGAGGAGAGCAGGGAATGCCGGGAATATATTCTTCAGGAGACGGACAGAATAGAGCAGTATATCTGCATCCTGCAGGAAATGCTGAAATCTGACGGCGCCGTTAAGCTGCTGGAAGAAACCGTGGCAATCCGGGGACTTGCCGAATCCTTTGCTGAAAATGCAAGAGTCGTGGCATCTGCAGGCGGACGGAACTTAGAGGTTGTAATTTCCCTGATTTCAGACTATATTATTAGTGACAGGCAGATGCTCTTGCGCGCCTGGGAAAATCTGCTGGACAACGCAGTGGAATACACGCCCAAGGGCGGAAATATCACCATCAATCTGTACGAAGAGGAGAACAGGCTTTGTTTTCGGATCGAGGACAGCGGCCCTGGTTTTACGGAGGAAGATATCAGGCGGGGACCGGAACAGTTTTATCAGGGCGATAAAAGCCGGAATTCCAAAAGCCATTACGGTATGGGACTGTTCATAGTCCAGTCCTTCGCAAAACAACAGGGCGGAAGGCTCACCCTTGGCAACGCAGGCACCCATAAGGGAGCCTGTGTCTGCCTGGAAATCTGCATAAGGCCTGCGTGTCCGGAGATGAATGATAAGAAAAATGGAAAGTGAGGAAAACATATGTTATTCGTTTGTTACCCCAAATGCACCACCTGCCAGAAGGCCAAAAAGTGGCTGGAAGAGCAGGGCATCTCTTACGAGGAAAGAGATATCAAAACAGAAAATCCCCAAAAAGAGGAGCTGAAGGAGTGGTATAAAAAAAGCGGTCTGCCGTTGAAAAGATTCTTCAATACAAGCGGCATGCTGTACAAACAAATGAACTTGAAAGATAAACTTCCTGAAATGAGCGAGGAAGAACAGCTCGAACTGCTCGCAACCGATGGGATGCTTGTGAAGCGGCCTATAGTAGTGGAGGGGGATATCGTACTCACCGGCTTCAAGGCGGCTGAGTGGGAGAAATTGAGGAGTTAGGGAGTGGCGGCGGGGGGACGCGGGACGCCTGCCAGGGATGCCGCTTGACACCACAGGCGGCATCCCTGGCAGGCTGCGTTCATCCGGGCGGAAGATACCTAACTTTAAGGGGATTTCTTACGGGAGAGGCGGATGGTCATGGGCTAGGGAGCTAATGAGACTGCCTTCCAATCTTTCCGCCTTCCCCAGGCAGCAGTGTCCTTAATATCCATAAAAAATCCGCAGCCCCCGTCCACGGAGCCCCCTCCGGGGAAAGAATTTTAACTACCGATCGGATGAGCCAGCTGTGCGGAAGCGTGGCCGGGCTATCCTGGATGCGTCTTTTGTGGTGTTACAGCCGCTTCATCAAAATGAAAGCCGGCATATGAACTTTTTGCAGGGCTACAAGCCCTGCAAAAAAGCCGACTCAAGCGGGAATGCATCCGGCATTCCCGTGTTTGTCGGCGGTGTTCATCATGCTGGCTTTCATTTTGATTAGCGGCTGTTACACCACAATACCGTATCCAGGATAGCCCGGCCACGCTTCCGCACAGCGTCCCCTTCGACTCATACTACAAATCTCTATTCCCTCCGCTCACGGATATCAATATCTCCGGAGTCGGCGTAGATTCTGATGAGCTTTTGTTCTGTTCCGTCTGTCTGATAGTATTCTTCAGAGTCGTCCCTGTCCCTATAGTACCCTTTTGGTGCGTTCTCAGGAAGGTAGATCTGGCCGTATTCGGCCTTGATGTCAAAGGTGTATGTCTCCAATTTTTCTGGAAGATACAGGTCCACATCCCCGTATTCGCTGTTGCAGCTCAGGGAGCTGAGTTTGGCTGCGTCCAGGGAAAGACTGCCGGAATCCAGCTGTATTTTTGCAGTATCACATTTGAAATTCTCTATGGTGCTGTCCCCATATGCGCTGTATAAAGTGAACGCTTCGGTTTCTATGTCTTTCAGTTCCAGGTCGCCGCCTTCAAGAGTTAATTTCAGGGAGCTTGAACTGCTTTCTTTTAAGGTAAGGTCACCGTAATCTAATGAAATATCCATATTTGCAGCATTGGTTCCGGTTACGGATACATCGCCGGAATCGTCGTATATTTTCAGTGCGTCAAGGGTCTTGTCTTTTGGCACGTATAAGTTGATATAGGTGTTGAGCGAGTCGCCGACTGTGGAGAAGGCGAGAAATACACCGTGGTTCTGATCTGGCTGATAAAGGGTGAATTTACCATCAGTTACGTTATACTTGGGAGTTCCGAACGCCTGATCCAACAGGTATTCTACATAATAGTTATTGTCTTCCGATGGCAGAACCCGGATATCGGCATAGGCATCCATGGTGATGTCTGCTTCCGTGAAGGCTTCCAGCTTCGTTTTTTCCAGCGTGACGGGATCGGAAGTTGCAGAGTTGGGATGAATCCCGCCTCTGGAGATGGAGACGCCGGCCCTGCCTCCAAAGAGATAGCCGATTCCGGCAAGCACGGCGCCTGCCGCCATGAGGCAGACAGAGACAGTTATAATTTTTTTAGTGATTGCTTTCATTCTTTTTCCCCCCTTTAGAGATATTTCCCAGTGATTTTGAAGTCTTTCCTAAAAACCAGCGGCAGAAATTGACAGCCCCATAAACAAGAAGCACTCCGGCGCCCAGCGCGAATAAGCCTAATCCGATGGTTGCAAGGCCGTCTGCAAATGTGGAGAAAAGCAGGATACCACCTCCGAAAACACCGATGATACCGCTTGCTACAACTGCTACTGCAGCCAGAAACAAACAAAAGATTACGGCCAGTATCACGATTAAAAAGCAGATAAATACGGCCAGCAGAGCGAATCCCAGCGGAAGTGCAATTGGTGCGGCACAGATCCCCAGAATGCCGATCCAGATGGCGGACAGCCCTCTTTTGACAGTCTTGGGCGGTTCCTGCACATTTTTTGCCGCAAGGTCTATAATCAGTTGATTTGCGGCATCCTTGGGGGAACCGAGATCCTCGATTGCCTGCTGCTCAAATTCGGGTCCTGCCTCGGCAAAGTATTCTTCGAAATATTCCATCGCCTTATCATAATCTTCTTTGGGAAGACGGCGCAGCTTATGTGCGAGCGTCCTCATATATTCTGTCTTAGTCATTGCGAAATCCCTCCCTTAACAATCTCATCAATTGTTGTCTTATATATTTCCCATTCTTTCAATAGTTCCTGGTGATGTGTCTTTCCGATCTCTGTAATTGTATAATATTTTCGGTTGCGCCCCTGATACTGCTGGTCATAAGTCTCTACATACTGACTATCCTGCAGTCTTTTCAGAATTGGATATAGAGTAGAATCCTTTGTGTTGGCAGCCTTTTTAATAATCTGACTGATCTGATAACCGTATGCATCATCATTAGCAATTACCGATAGGACTAGAAAGTCGAACATCGGGGTGTTCAGTGTAAAGGTCATGTTATCATTCCTTTCTATATGTTTTTGTTTTACATATATCTTTTATGAGTATATTATATTCTGTATAATATATATTGTCAATACATATAATCTAAAGAATTTCAAAAGATAATCTTTAGAAGGACTTTCATATTGCAGTTAACATCCAAATCGGGAATTAGTGACGCGCTTTAGTCGCGGCACGGATGGGGGACGCTCCATAAAGGGATAGCCGCAAACCTCCCGGAGAACATCCATGTCCTTTCAAAAACGCGGCCGCGGGCCTAAGAAATTCTAGGCGGGAAACAGCCCTGAAAATGGAGCACCACTGACACATCACGAGAAATCCGATGATTTCTCGCGCTGGGTCAGCTGATTTTTGGATTCGGAATCCAAAAATCTCTCCATTTTCAGGGCTGTTTCCCACCAAGAATTTCTAAGGCCCGCTTAGAGCGTTTTTGAAAGGACATGGATGTTCTCCGGGAGGTTTTCAGCTATCCCTTCATGGAGCTGGCGCATCCAACCGGCAGGAAAAAGCTCGTTTCTAAGGAGGGGCCTCAAACGGGGGCAGCGTATGGATATAGAATTGGCGGGACTTTTATGTCCCCAGTAGGTGTATATAAGCAAGGTGATACGGCTTCCAGTTCATACACATCTGGAAGATGAAAAGATATGCATAGCCAATCCACATCCGCTGCCCTGGTCCGGGATCCCACCCGCTGCCCTGGTCCGGGATCCCACCCGCTGCCCTGGTCCGGGATCCCACCCGGTTGGCGGGCTTTCCTACCGATTGGATGAACCAGCTTTATGACAGGGAGGCCGCGGAGGTGTTGGGGCTGTTCTAGAAACACTTAGCAGCACGGGTGCATATCGCAACGGCATATACAGCCCCAGCACTTCCCCGGCCTCCCTGTCATGAAGCGTCCCCATCCGTCGACTAGGCTAAAACTAGCCGACTAAAATTAGGTATTGTGATATGCAAAAGAAGCAGAGTATAATAGGAGAAGAAAGATGACAGTAAATAACAGAAATTGTGTGAGATTTGCACAGGGGTCTGACCCCTTTGCAAAGGAGAGGGCATTATGTATAAGATTTTAATTGTAGAAGACGATCTGACAATTGCGAAGACGATTGAGGCACACCTGGTGAAATGGGACTATGAGGTGAGATGCATCAAGGATTTTAAAAATGTCCAGGAGGAGTTTATTGCGTTTGAGCCTCAGCTTGTGCTGATGGATATATTGCTCCCATTTTATAATGGATTCCACTGGTGTACGCAGATCCGGGCGATATCGAAAGTACCGATGATCTTCCTGTCCTCCGCCAGCGATAATATGAATATTGTTATGGCCATGAATATGGGCGGGGATGATTTTATTGAGAAACCATTTGACCTGAATGTGCTTACGGCGAAGATCCAGGCGCTTCTGCGCAGGACTTATTCATTCCAGGGGCAGCTGAATGTGCTGGAGTACAAAGGCGTCATTTTGAATTTGAACGATGCCGCTTTAACATACGAGGGCAGGAAACTGGATTTGACGAAAAATGATTTTAAAATCCTCCAGATATTGATGGAAAATGCGGGAAAGATTGTGAAGCGCGAGCGGATTATGGAACGTCTTTGGGAAAGCGATGAGTTTATAGATGACAATACATTGACGGTTAATATTACGAGGCTGCGCAGAAAACTGGAGGGAATCGGAATCACGGACTTTATCTGTACAAAGAAAGGGATTGGGTATCTGCTGGAATGAAGAAAAAACTGGGCTTTTTTATAAAATCTAGATTAAAATATATGATCCTGTTGCTTCTTATACTTGGGATATTCTGGCTTGTTCTGTACCTGTATAACATCAGGTCAGATGCACTGGGATATGCGGTACTGCTTTCTGCTGTGTTGTCTGCAGTGTTTGCAGTGTGCGATTTTACCGGCTTCTGCCGCCATGTTGAAAAGGTAAAGGAAGCGCAGGCGGCCCTGCCGTACGAGTGGCGAGAGGCGCCTTCTACGACAGATCTGACGGAATTACTGTACCGTGAAAAGCTACAAATTTTGTTTGATTATAAAGAAGAAATGGAAACAGGGGCCCGCATTGGGAGACAGGAGATGTTGGACTATTACGGCCTGTGGGCCCATCAGATTAAGACCCCCCTGGCGGCTATGCGCCTGCTGCTGCAGTCATTTGAGGAAGGGGAGATCGAGGAGGAGGCAGAGCTGATCCGACCAATGAAGATGGAGCTGTTCAAGACGGAACAGTATGTGGAAATGGTGCTTTCTTATCTGCGGATGGGGGATATGTCATCCGATCTGTCTCTGCAGTGGTACTCCATTGATGATATCGTTCGCCAGGCGGTGCGCAAATATTCTCAGCTTTTCATATTGAAAAAAATCCATCTCAGTTATCAGAAATGTGAGGGAATGGTATTGACGGATGAAAAGTGGTTCCTTCTCGTCCTGGAACAGCTGCTGTCAAATGCCTTGAAATATACAGGTCAGGGTACCATTTCCATATATATGGAGCCGGGGCCGGAAGAAGTGCTTGTAATAGAAGATACAGGCATCGGTATCCAGGCGGAAGACCTGCCCAGAATATTTGAAAAGGGATTTACGGGATACAATGGGAGAAAGGATAAAAAGTCAACGGGTATCGGATTATATCTCTGCAAATCCATCTGTGACAAATTAAACCACGGCCTGACCGCTGAATCTGAAGTCGGAAGAGGCACAAAGATACGGCTGTATCTGCACCGGGAACCTCTGGTTACAGAGTAGTAAGAAACTGCGGTAGAAAATAAAGTAAAAAAGAAGCTCTGCCATGAAGGTTCCCACCATGGCAGAACTTTTCTTTATATAAATAGGAAAGTGCTCAGAACTTTCCTATTCCACTTTGTTCAACGATAAAACGCCTTAACTCGGCATTTCTTTACATCAGTGCCTCAAACAGTTTCTCAGTCGGCCGTGGAATAACCACACTGTTAACCATCAGTTCGCTTACAGCCTCCGCAGCCTTAACTGCAGCCGTCACAGCGCTGACATCGCCGCACATGGTAACAAATCCCTTGCCGCCTACGGCAAAACCGGTGCGGATCTCGATCAGATGAATATCGGCAGCTTTCGCAGCGGTATCCGCCGCTACAATTGCAGAAGATACGGAATAGAACTCAATCACGCCCACAGCTCCGGTGGTCGGAACCTGTGAGGTATTACTGATCGCTGGCATCAGCTGGTCGCTGATATTGGGGATCAGCAATTTATCTACCAGGAATGGCCCTGCTATCTCTTCCCCTACATTCATAGCAGCATTCACGCTGCTGGTATCACCGCCGATAATGATGAGATATTTACCGGGGCAGATCGTGGATGACCTTAATAATTCAACCTCTGCGGCCTTGAGTACATGGTCGCAGGTCTCAATTCCTTTCGCTATACTGGACAATTCTAACATTCCTACTGAATTTCCCATTTTTAAATTCCTCCATTAGTTTACATTTATTCGAATACCGTTTGGTGCTGCTTCGGTGACTGTCCCGTTCACGCTTGCGTGAATATTGGCTGACAGCGCTTTTTCATCTGCCTGACCGATTAAGTCGCCTTTATGTATGGTGTCGCCGGCTTTAACAACTGCTGCCGCCGGCTTGCCGATATGCTGTGATAATGGAATGAATACTTCCCTGGGAAATAGTTCCGTACAGCTGTGTGCATGCAGCCCATTATATTTTCCGAGCCCCAGACGTGCGATCAGGCGGTCGGTTGGAATCCGGTTGAGATCAATCGTCGGCCTTGCCGTCGGATCCGGAGTCTTATCGATCATAATTCCGCGTTCACGAAGCTGTACCTTCATATAATCATTCACTTGTCTCGGGGAGAGTCCCATTGGACATGAGAACATCTCACAGACGCCGCAGCTGCAGCAGTTCACTGCATCGCCGTAGCATTTTGCGAATTCTTCGTTGGAATCAATCGTCTCTTCTCTCCAGACATTTCTCATGACAAGATGAGGCTTGATGCTGTGTCCGATCTGGAAACGCGGGCACAGATCTGTACACATTCTGCACTGGATACAGGCGCTTCTCGCCTGATGCTTAATCCTCTGGATGGAAACCTGTGTTCTCCTGATCAGATAGTGGTCCTTCGGGAGAACGATGATGTTGCCGGTTGTCTTTGTCACGACCTGCTGGTCAATGGCGCTGTCATCTGCAAAGACCTTCCCCATCATAGGGCCGCCGAGAATGACGGCATAATCGGAGATCACAGGCTGCGCCGCCTCGATGCATGTTCTGACGGATGTTCCGATGGGCACCTTCAGCATAATGGGTTCCTTCACTTCGCCGACAACGGATAAATACTTGTCCGTTACCTTGTCACCGTTTGTCAGTGCACGGTAAATGCCAATCACGGTTCCCACGTTATCCACGACGGCACCGACTTCAATCGGAATGCCGCGCTCAGGGACGGTCCTGCCGGTAACCTGCTGCACGATAATCTGTTCATCCCCGGCGGGATAGAAGGTTCTCATCTCAAAAATCTCGATATCTGCATTATTTTTTTCAATTGCCTCTCTTAAAGCGGCAATTTCGGCTTTGTATTTAGCTTTGAGCGCTATGTAAGACTTCTTTGCCTCGAGATGTCCGGCAATATACATGACTCCTTTAATTAACTCATCGGCAAAGGTTCTGCACAGATACTTGTCAGTCTCAATCAATGGTTCACATTCGGCGGCATTGACGATAAAATACTCGGCCTTAGTGTTCAACTTCACATGCGTAGGAAATCCTGCCCCGCCGGCCCCTACAATACCGGCATCTTTTACTGTTTCAATTAAACTCATAGCTTCTTTCTCCATTCATTGATTTTCGCGAAAGCAGCAGGCCTTTTACGGAATAATCGTGCAATACACAGCGATTCCGGGGAGACAGCTGCCCGCGGGGCCAAAGGATATTTGGCCTTGTGGACATAGGATGTGTTTATCTGATAAAATAATAACACAGTGCCATCATATCATATTTTTCGTAAAAGCAACAGAGAAAAATGACCGAATCTTACAAAAACGTAAGGATTTCCCCGGGTTTTGAAAGGCAAAGTTATGGATGGAGACAGTGCTGGTGCCTTATAATATGTGCATAGACAGGAAAACAATGAGGAAAGAAAGGCAGGAAAGCTTTATGTCATTATTAGATGTGAAAAATGTAAAAAAGATTTATACAACCAGATTCGGAGGCAGTCAGGTGCAGGCCCTTGCGGACGTCACCTTTTCCATAGAGCCGAGGGAATACGTGGCAATCATGGGCGAATCCGGTTCCGGAAAAACGACATTGCTGAACATCCTGGCATCTTTGGATAAACCTACCAGCGGAAAAGTACTTCTGAAAGGACGTGACTTAAGTACTATAAAAGACAGGGAAATGGCGGCATTCAGAAGGCAGAACCTGGGCTTCGTCTTCCAGGACTTCAACCTGCTGGACACCTTTTCACTGGAAGACAATATCTACCTTCCGCTGGTTCTGGCGGGGAAAAAATACGAAGAAATGAGACACAGGCTGGAGCCCATAGCCGCCCAGCTTGGAATCACAGATCTGCTGAAAAAATTCCCCTACGAAGTCTCCGGAGGGCAGAAACAGCGTGCGGCTGTTGCCAGGGCTCTGATCACGAGACCCCAGCTGATCCTCGCTGATGAACCGACGGGAGCGCTGGATTCCAGAGCTTCGGACGACCTGATGAATCTTTTCAACACAATCAATCAGAACGGGCAGACCATTCTGATGGTAACACACAGTGTAAAAGCCGCAAGCAGTGCGAACCGCGTCATGTTTATCAAGGATGGGCAGGTCTACCACCAGATATACAGAGGCAATCAGACAAATGAGGAAATGTACCAGAAAATCTCCGCGGCGCTGACTGTCTTAAGCACAGGGGGTGAGCAGTAATGTTTTATCCAAAGCTTGCATTAACAAACTTAAAAAAGAACGGAAAGACTTACATCCCCTACCTGCTGACCTGTGTGCTGACAGTCATGATGTTCTACGTGATGAATGCCATCAGCAGGAATACAGGGCTGGATCAGATGCAGGGTGCAGATACACTGAGGCTGGTTCTCAGATGGGCGGTTACGATTACGGGAATATTTTCCGTGGTATTTCTGTTTTATACGAACAGTTTCCTGGTTAAACAGAGAAAAAAGGAATTCGGGCTATATCAGGTGCTGGGGATGGATAAGGGCAACCTGACCAAAATGATGGCATGGGAATCAATCCTAACAACCCTAATCAGTATCCTTTTGGGTCTGGTGCTGGGCGTTCTGCTTGGAAAGCTCATGTTTCTGATTTTATTGAAAATGATCCATTTTGAGGTTCCACTGAAGTTTGCGGTAGAACCGGCGGCCATGATCGGCACCATTGTACTGTTTCTTATTACGTTTGCGATAACTTTTATCTTCAATCTGTTTCAGGTGCAGAAGGCCAATCCGATCGAGCTGCTGCACGGCGGCAGCCAGGGAGAAAAAGAACCAAAGACAAAGTGGCTGTTCGCGCTGATCGGGGCGGTGAACCTTGGAATCGGCTACTATATTGCGCAGACCACGGACTCCCCGCTGGCAGCCATAGGTAAGTTCTTCACGGCAGTCATCCTTGTAATTATAGGAACATACTGTCTGTTTACTGCCGGAAGTATTGCTGTCCTGAAAATTCTGAAAAAGAATAAAAAGTTTTACTATCAGAGCAGGCATTTCACCGCCGTATCGGGAATGATATACAGAATGAAACAAAATGCAGTGGGACTTGCAAATATCTGTATCTTAAGCACTATAGTCCTGGTCATGATTTCCGTTTCCGTTTCGCTATATGCAGGCATGGAGAATCTGCTGGCAACGCGTTTTCCTACGGACATGGATGTGATGGTTTTTGACGCGTCACAGGAAAATCGGGACAAGACGGACCATATTATAGAAGAAGAGACAAAAAAAGCCGGGGTAAAGATAGAAGACCGAAAATCATACAGTTCCGGAAGCTTTACTGTAATATATGACGAAATAAACAGTACGGTTCTGCTGGAAGAAAAGCCGGATAAATCTTACACAACAGAAGACTTCAGATGGCTGGAGATCATCCCCTTATCAGACTACAACAGGCTGGAGGGAACCAATGAGACACTGGAGCGAGATGAAGTACTGATCCATATGTCCGGCGGAGAATGGAAGTCAGACGTGCTGCAGATAGAGGATGTATCCTATAAAGTAAAAAAGGCGGTCAGCCTGAAAGAAGAGGCAGAGAATGAAGTTTCCGGAGCAGTGGAGGGAATGGTCGTAGTGATGTCAGATATACAGCAGATCGCAGACCTAAAACAGCAATACGGCTATGAAGGTGCAGACACGATCATCTATTCCGATTCCTTCAACATGAGCGGAAAGGAAGAAGATAAAAATACAGCTGCAAAAGCAATAGAGCAGCGTCTGGCAAAAGAGGTTGCAGAATCACGCATCGAGTACAGAGAAGCCTACAGAGGAGAGTTTTATGTAATGTATGGCGGATTCTTATTCCTTGGCGTATTTGTAGGTGCATTATTCCTGATGGCCACTGTCCTGATTATCTATTACAAGCAGATATCTGAGGGCTACGACGACCGCGGCCGCTACCAGATCATGCAGAAAGTAGGAATGAGCAAAAAAGAAGTAAGACGTTCCATCAAAACCCAGGTACTAATGGTCTTCTTTCTGCCATTGATTGCAGCCATTATCCATGTAGCCTTCGCCTTCAAAACGGTTACAAAACTGCTGGCGGTCATGAACCTCACAAACGTACACCTGTTTTTCCTGTGTACCGTGGGAACGGTACTCATATTCGCAGTATTTTACGCAGCCATCTTCCTAATAACCTCCAAACAATATTATAGGATTGTGCAGTGAAGGCATTTTGGCGGTTGAGGGGACGCTTCAGGAACCGGACATAGGGGCATCAAGACGGTAGAAGTGGCTTCACTGACGGGGGATCTTGGCGGGGGCAGCGGATGGAATCGATGAAGCGGGAAGGAATGGCTGGGGTAGTAGATTTCGTAAAAGGGCAGGATATCTATAAAGGTAAAGGGGGCTTTAATATACGCATAGCCAGTTTCATCCGCTGCTGCCGTCTGAAACGCCTTCAAAGGTTCTTTCCATCCGCATGGATGCACGCCCCCGTAGTCCCTCCCGCCCCAGACAGGCGAATCCATTCCCCAAACCTTTCGATTATATGATATAATTTGGGGAACAAGTATTTGTCAGGAGGAGGCGTTTTATGTCTGATTATAGAGAGGCTATTGATGCGGTGCTTCAAGAGGTCGGCAGGGCCGTTGTTGGGAAAGAGGAGATTACGGAAAAGATTATGATGGCGATTCTGGCCGGGGGGCATATTTTAGTGGAGGATATTCCGGGGATGGGAAAGACTACCATGGCCCTTGCTTTTTCTAAAGCTATGGGGCTTGAGGAGAAGCGGGTCCAGTTTACTCCGGATGTGCTTCCTGCCGACCTGACAGGGTTTACGCTGTATCAGAAGGCGACGGAGCAGTTTGTGTACCAGCCGGGGGCGGTGATGTGCAATCTGCTGCTGGCGGATGAGATCAACAGGACCTCGCCAAAGACGCAGTCCGCTCTATTGGAGGTTATGGAGGAAAAACAGGTGACCGTGGATGGGGTGACCAGAAAAACGGGGAATCCTTTTATTGTGATCGCTACGGAGAATCCCGCCGGTTCTGCGGGAACACAGCTGCTTCCGGAGTCTCAGCTGGATCGTTTTATGATCTGTGTCAGTATGGGGTATCCGAGCGTGAAAGAAGAAGTAGAGATTATGAAGAGAAACCAGTCAGGGCGGAGTACCGGGCCCGTAAGACGGGTGATGACGGCGGAGCTGCTTGTGCGGGCACAGGAGGAAGTGAAAAATCTGTTTATACATGACGCCGTATACACTTATATTGCCCAGCTGGCAAAGGCCACCAGAGGCGGAGAACACATTGCGATGGGGCTGAGCCCGAGGGGAACCGTGGCCATGGCGGCTATGGCTAAGGCCGGCGCTTATATGAGGGGCCGGGAGTATGTGATTCCAGATGATGTGGCGGATGTGTTTCAATGTGTGGCAGGGCACAGGGTACTGCTCAGCACCAAAGCAAAGGTCGGGCATATCCGGACGGAAGATGTACTGGAACAGATCATGGAAGAAGTGAAGCCACCGGTTATGAAAAGGCGTTAGGTGACGGCATGATAAGACGAACAGTTGGATATGCGGCGGCGGTTCTGGTAACCGGGTATCTGTTCCTGATGTATGATACTCCGGCCCTTTCAGCCGCTTTAGTGCTGGAAATCCTGTATCCCGTTGTTTCATTTGCCTGTCTGCACAACATGTCTGCCAGGTTGACGGCGGGGATCGGTAAGGTTCCGGCTATGGGGGAGAAAAACCAGAAAATCAGGGTGAAATTATGGGTGAATAATACCTCCAGGATCTGGAATGGGAAATATGAACTTCGGGTGAAGATCGGCGGAAGAAATTCTGGTCAGATGACGGTAAAAAAGATGTCCGGAATGCTGGAGCCGGGCAGAAAAAAAGCGCTTCCGTTTTATTTTACATCGGAATACTGCGGAAGCATGGAAGTCGCGTTGGACGGTATGAAAATCTTCGACTTTTTCGGGTTGTTTTACAGAACCATTCCCCTTGCGGATAAGGCTTATGTAGGGATCATGCCCAAGGCAGGGCTGATGCCTTTGGAAATTACGAGACGAACCCGGGAGTTTCTGGCCGATGCGGATGAATATTCCGTAGAGAAAAGCGGGGATGATCCCTCTGAAATCTATCAGATCAGGGAATACCGCCCATGGGATTCTGTACACGATATCCACTGGAAGCTGACAGCCAAGGAAGATGCACTGATGGTGAAGGAATACAGCTTTCCCCTGGGATGTGTCGTGCTGGTCTGGATGGAGTATCCGAAAAAAGGGCAGAGCAGTGAGGGATTCAGTAAAATGCTGGAATCAGCCGCTTCCCTGTGCATGACGCTGGCGGAGGAGAAATGTATTCATATGGCTGCCTGGTTTGAAGAGAAGAATATGAGAATTGTGAAATGGAAGGTCAGCAGTGAGGAGACTGTGCACGGCCTTTTGTGGAGAATGCTGGAAATGGAGCCGTATACGGATGACAATATGCGCAAAGCCTGCTATGAAGATGCATTCCGCGGGGAGCATTTCAGCAGTATTGTTAAAATCGACGGACAGGGCGGGATAACCGTCGATGGTGAAAAGCAGGAATTACTGCAGCTTTAGGGAGGAGACTGTCGATGAAAAACAGAAAAGAATGCAAATCAGGCATCAGGCTGTTTGAACAGAAGAGCAGAGAGACATCCGGGGGAATAAACCGGATCAGTCTGTTTGCGGCAAGAGCATTGTCTGCGGGCTTTCTTGCCGCGGCATGGTGGGAGAGCCTGCTGTCCGTGTTCCCCCTGCATGTATTAAAAGCCTGGCTGTACGGCTGCCTTTTTCTGCTGTCCATATTCTGGCTGTGGTTGTGGGGAAGCAGGGGAAAGAAAAAAATACTGTATCTGGCTGCAGGAGGCGCGGCCCTGATATTTCTGGCATGGAAAAACCGTGTGCCTGCCATAGCAGTAGTGAATTCACTGGCGAATGCCTATCTGCGTATTCACGAGGAGGGCAGTGTGCCGCTTCTTCTCTATGAAGTGCCTGAGGTCTCCAAGGTCCTGCTGGCCGTGGGGATTGCGGCAGCCACCATACCAATCATAGCGGTATTTTCCCTCGTTCTGGTCCGCGGAAAAGGAAAGGCGGCCGTCATAGTGCTGCTTTTAATTCCGGCAATCCTTTCTGCCACGGAAGGTTATTTTCCATCGGTGAGATCCTGTGGTCTGCTGGTTTTGGCCTGCGGTATCTATTTTGCCATAGGAACAGGCAGTACAGCGAGATCTGTCTGGGGAAATGCATTGACAGCCGCGGTGCTGGTCTCTGTGCTCTGCGCAGTCTCCTGGGGAGCAGCAGGCCGGATCGAGGCACATAAGACCGTAGAAAATGGGGTGTATATCCGGGCACAGGCAGCAATCGAGAAACATGTCATCCAGAGGCTGGAAGAGGCTGCCGGTGCATCAAAAGAAGAGGAAGAACCAAAAGAAAAAGAAGAAGAGAAGCCGGAAGAGCCAAAGGATACTGCACCGGAGGAAAACCAGGATAACGAAATACAGAACGAGGAAGATACCCAGGAAGGACTGTTTCCAAACGCAGGAGGAACGACAGCCGGAATCCCCCATGACCTGTTTTCACCGGATCAGTCAACAAGCCTGCAGAACATCGGATATTTTCAGCCGGGAGACGGAAAAGGACTTGTAGTAGCGTCTCCAACCCGCCCCGAGAGCACCGTTTATCTGCCGCTGACGTTCGGCGCAGTCTATCAGGACAGTACGTGGAAAGCTCCGGAAGAGAATGATGAGATACCAAATCAATATAGAGGATATCCAGGAAATCTGACCCGTCTGATCAGCCTGTGCGAAAAACAAGAGACCCATTCAGCAGAGGAAGCCGCAGAATTTATACAGAAAGAGTTTGAGGAAAATACGGTATACGATTATGAGCCCGGGGCCACCCCTTCGGGGCAGGACTTTGCCGAATACTTCCTGTTTGAAAACAAAAAGGGATTCTGTGTCCATTTTGCAACAACGGCCGTCCTGATGTACCGTATCATGGGATACACAGCCAGGTATGCCGAGGGCTACGCCATCCCTCCATCGGCCTATAAAGAGCAGCCGGACGGTTCCTACCGTGCAGAAGTAACGGGCGACATGGGCCATGCCTGGTGTGAAACCTATGAAGACAAATGGGTCATAAGAGAGCACACCCTCCCATACACCGGAGACAGCCAGGCAGCAGTACCGCCCGCATCCGCCAGCAAACCCGCAGTAAGCCGTCCGGTCTTATCGAAGCCGGCCCAGGCCATCCTTACAGCCCACCTGCTGGCATTCCTGTGCACAATCCTAACAGCAACACAGGCTGCCGTGCGAAGAAAAAAGAAAGCAAACGCCCTACAAAAATACGCCCAGGGCAGGGGCATAATCGAGATCTGCCTGGCCTTCTGCGCGGCCGCCGCCGTCCTGGGCACAAACATAAAAACCCCATTCAGCACAGATTCCTTCGAGACCCTAAAAAAGGTCCTGCCCGCCCTGACCGAACAAGACTGCAATACCCTCCGGCAGGCCGCCCAAAAAGCAATGTACGACAAAACCCCGCCCCCAAAAGAAACCCACCAAAACTTATACGCCCTTTACCTAAAAACATCAAAACACATCCAAAAAGACCTGCCCCTAATCAAAAAGCTCCAATACCGCTATATAAAATGCCTGCCCTAATCAAAATCAAAACAATATATAAGCAAGCAAAATCCTCTTGTCCTAATACAGCCCCGCCATTCATCCCCACCCATCCAAGCCACAAAATACCGACTTTCACTCCCTCCGGTAGGATGCGCCCAGCTTTGCGGAAGGCGAACCGGGAGGGGCCGGGAAGGCGTGTGCTGTTTTGCATAGCGTAGAGCGGGCTTACCGGCAGTTAGAGGAACAACAAAGGATTGCAGGGATGGAAATTGCTCACCAAAGCAATTTCCAAAGAGGCCTGAGCCGTCTAAGCATCGGCTTAGACGGTGAATGCCGCTGTTTCCCTGCAATCCTTTGTTGTTCCTCTTACTGCCGGTTAGCCCGCGGGTCGTAATGCAAAACAGCACACGCCTTCCCGGCCCCTCCCGGTTCGCCTTCCGCGAAGTGCCCCCTCCCCCTACTTCCGCCGCGCCAGCAATATCCTGACAATCAATCCAACGATGATAACCGCAGAGATCGTATACCCCAAAAAGCTGATCCAAGGTATCCCGAACCACTGTGGAATTGTGCGTACATGAATAATCATTCCGGAGCCAATGAATAGAGCAGCCGCCAGTATACTCAGAATAAACCGGTCAGCCGTTTTATGAATATCGGCGCGTATCTCCTCGGAATCAGAAAGCTGCAGATTCAGCTGGGCCTGTCCATTCTTGGTAATATTAAGCAGATCAGAAATCTGTGCCGGAATCTCCATGGACTTATCCATAGAAGTATAGAGCTGGCGTCCCTTATGCCTGAGCAGCTTTTTTATATCCAGTTCTTTCAGCAGGAGCGTGGACATGTGCATGGAAAGAATCTGCAGAATATTGACGTCCGGGGCACAGGCTGCCAGCGTTCCCTCCATCGTGACCATGCTCCGTCCGAGCAGCGTAATGTCCGGGGTAATTGCCAAACGGTGTTCCTTCACAAGAGAAAGCATGCGCTCAATTAATTCTCCCAGCTTCATTGTTCCGAAATCCATGGACATATATTTGCTTAAAATATCATCAATGTCTGTATAAAGTCTGGCATGGTTGACGCGTTCCTGGGGTTCCCCGAATGCCAGAAGCACATTCTTCAGAGAATAGATATCGTGTTCCAGAATCGCCGTGATCGCCTTCTTGAGCAGCTGTTTGTTGTGTTCAGTCAGCCTGCCCGTCATCCCTAGGTCAAGCCAGGCGATCTGTCCGCCGGCTACCCAGAGATTGCCTGGATGGGGATCCGCATGAAAAAAACCATCCTCGAGTATCTGCTTACAGTAGTTTTCGGCAGCCTTCTGGCCGATCTCTGTCATATCATAGCCAAGCTCTTGGAGGCGTACTGTCTCGTCGATCTGTATTCCGTCAATATACTCCATCACAAGCAGCCGCGGAGTAGTGAACTCATGAAATACTTTTGGACAGGTGACATACACAATATCCCTCTGGTTCTCATAAAAAAGATTCAGGTTTGCAGCTTCCTGAAGAAAATCTATTTCTTCCCGGGTGGTCTTCCAGAGTTCATCCAGAATCGTCCTGAAATCAATCAGGTCTTCCGTTCCTATAGCCAGTTTCAGAATACCAGCGGCCTTTTTTAGAAGCAGAATATCGTCCTGCATGATCTCTTTTATGGCCGGCCGCTGTATTTTAATAACGACCTTTGTACCATCCTTCAGGACTGCGGGGTGCACCTGGGCAATCGAAGCAGAGCCGAGAGGAGTCTCCTCAATCTGTGAGAAGATATTTCCCGCCGGCTCTTTGAGCTCTTCTTCGATGACTCCAGACACAACGGAATAGGGCAGGGGGCTCACCTCTGTGCGCAGCTTCGTCAGCTCACGGCAGTAATTTTCCGGAAGCATATCTGAACGCATGGACATAATCTGCCCAAGTTTTACATAAGTTGGGCCCAAATCTTCCAGAATCTCGCGGAGCTTAGCCGGGGTGAGCCCACGGGTTATGTGATGTTTACCAAGTACCTGCAGGATCTCCCGCAGGCGCTTTTGGGAAGCAGGGGGTTCTGCCTGGGATGTCTCCGGGGTTACGATTGTTTCATTCATAGGCAGAACCTGCTATTGGGGGTCCTGAGGGACAGCAGCTTCTGCTTCCTCTGCCGGGCTGTCCTCAGTACAGGGGTCTTCCCCTGCCGGGCTGTCCTCAGTGTCGACAGCTTCTTCCGCTGCTTTACAAGAGTCATCGCTATCCTCATCCATGGCCCCGTCCCCGGACTTTTCCTCTGCAGCTTCTTTGGCGGCTTTCTCTGCAGCTTTTTGTGCTGCGGCTTTTTCGACCTCTGCGATTTTGGCCTTGAGTGCTTCCAGCTCATCCTCTTTCATATGGTCTACTGCGGTCATTGCATCTTTGTATTCCTTCACAACTGTGACAGACACATGCTCCTTCATCTTTTCCTTGGCGTTTTTTTTCAATTCTTCATTGAGGACTTTTCCCTGCTCAACAGTAATCTCGCCTTTTTTTACCAGATTCTCAACCACATCTTTTGCCGTTTCCGCCGTAGTGGCTACCGCACCGACACCTGCAAGAAATATTTTCCTTAATCCTTCGTTTAATTCCATAAATATACCATCCTTTCTAGAGAATTCAGTCAATTAGTATAGAAATATTATAACACAAATCATGGAGATGATTTCTTAAAATTCCATAAGGAAGTTAAGAGGCCATTTTTCACGGGGACGCGCACCATTCTGCACGGCATCCGGGCCAATAAACTGATGGGTTAAGAGTAGACCTTTTCCGGGAAATATGATAGTATTAGGGCAGTGGAGCTGGAGAAGGACCGTGTGTTTTCGTGCCGGGAGTTTGTGGAGGCCGGAAATAGCGGCCAGGAAGAGCTGCTTCGAAAAAAAGACATTTGAAGGATACAACAGGAGGCATATATGATACGAGAAGTGAGACAGGAAGACAGAGAAGAATATTTGAAGATGGCCCATGATTTCTACCATTCACCGGCAGTGCTGCATCCGATACCGGATTCATACATTGAGAAAACCTTCGAGGAATGTATCAGCAGCGGAACTTATGGAAAGATTTATATGCTGGAATATGAGGGCAGCATGGCGGGGTACGGCCTGATCGCGAAGACATTTTCCCAGGAGGCCGGCGGGTATGTGTACTGGCTGGAAGAACTCTATATCCTGGAAGAATACCGCTCCAAGGGGCTGGGAAGCGAATTTTTTGCATACATGGAAGCACACAGAGAAGAGGGTGTCACACGCTTCCGCCTGGAAATAGAAGATGACAATACAAGAGCAAAAGCCCTTTATGAGAAACTGGGATATCAAGTTCTGGATTACCGACAGATGAAGAAAGATTTTTAGCATACATGTATACGATATTCCGCGGTTTACTGCGGATCCGCCCGGAGAGCATGAGTTACGGGGTGCCCTATGGGTATGCAATGTTCTGTGTTAGATTGAGAATGGGTTTAAAGCACAGATTACGTACGGAAGTAACCTGAATATACAGTAAAGAAAAGGAGGATTTCAATATGACAAAAGCAGGCGAAAGAAAGATTGAGACAGTAGAAAAAGCAAACGGAGGTGCAGGCTTCATCATGAAGGAAGCCCTGTTAAGCACAGAAGAGCTTGGAAACCACTGCAAAATGTTCTCAAAAGTAACGCTCAAGCCCAATTGTGAACTTGGCCATCACGAGCATCACGGAGAAACCGAAACGTACTACATTCTCTCTGGAAAGGGAATGTATGATGATAACGGAAAAGCGGTGCCAATAGAGGCCGGGGATGTAGTATACTGCAAAAACGGAGACGGACATGGAGTCAAAAATACGGGGGGAGAGGATCTTGTTTTTGTGGCGTTGATATTGGTGGAGTAGGACGCCTGATGGGAGCGGGCTGCATCAAATCGGTAGAAAACAAGACCTGGAAGCTCCCCAGACGGGAGCAGTGGATCGAGTCGGCAAGAACAAAGCAGTTTGGGCGAAATCGCTGCACCAATTCAACTTAATCCGCTTTCCCCGCCCGCAATTCCCACAGTGAGCAGTGTGTTTCCCGTACGGTTGGATGCGCCAAGCTGTGCGGAAGTGGAACAGGGCTCTTCTGGTGGCGTCTTTCAGGGCGTTAGCGCCGCTTTATCAAAATCGGAGCCGGCATGTGAACTTCCTCCAGGCCCACAAGGCCTGGAGGAAAGCCGACCCGCAGCGAGAATTCATCAGAATTCTCGTGAGTGTCGGCGGTGTTCAACATGCCGGCTCCGATTTTGATTAGCGGCGCTTACGCCCTGATTCCGTCACCAGAAGAGCCCTGTTCCACTTCCGCACAGCGTCCCCATACCAACCCCTACCCCAAACTCCTTCGAATCACCTCAATAAGCCTCGAATTCTCCTCGCGCCCCATAACACAAAACCGTACGTATTCTCCCTCCAGGCACTGAAAGGAAGAACAGTCCCGGATCATCATGCCCTGTTTGATGCAGGCCTCGAATAGGTCAAAGGCAGTCATATCGGGTTTGCGGATACGGATCAGGATGAAATTGGCGGTGGCGTCGTAGACGGTGATGCCGCTTATTTTGTGCAGTTCTTCCAACATTCTTGTGCGCTCGGTTGTTATTAAGGAGCGGGTTTCTTCTATATAACTGGTGTCCTGCAGCATCAGTTCTCCGGCAAAGGCGGCGATGCTGTTCAGAGACCAGGGAATCTGGTGCTCCTTTACCCGGGCCAGGAAGGACTGGCTGCTGGTGACTCCGTAACCCAGGCGGAGGCCGGGAGCGGCGAAGAATTTGGATACTCCGCGCAGAACCATGAAGTTGTCGAATTCTTCAATAAGAGACATGGCACTTACGGAAGAGATATCTGGTGCAAATTCCACATAGGTTTCATCAATCATAACAAAGGTTCCGGCCTTCTGACAGGCGGACAGGATGCTGCGCATATCAGAGGTGCCTATGACGGAGGATGTAGGATTGTTGGGATTACATATGATCAGGAGATCATATCCGGCCTCGAGTCTTTCTAAAAAATCAGGGATGTTGAGGCAAAATCCAGTGTCGGGATTCAGATGGTAGTAATCCTGTATACTGTCAGAAAAAGAGAGTTCTCTTGCATATTCTGAATATGTGGGGCCCAGTATGAGCGTTTTTTTAGGGCGGCGCTGTTCAATAAGCAGAGAGATTAGTTCTGTGGATCCATTTCCCACCATGACATGGGCGGGGGATACCTGACAGTATTCGCCGATGGCGCGGCGAAGGGAAGTATATTCTCTGTCCGGATAGGTGGAAATGATATCCAAATTGCGGCTTAAAGCCTCTTTTACCTTCCAGGAAAGGCCGAGTGGATTTACATTGGCGCCGAAGCTGATGATGGAATCCTTAGGAATTCCGTAGTATTCCGATATTTTTTCCAGGTCACTGCCGTGAAATTCTGGTTTTGTATTCATGTATACAATCCCCTTTCAAATTCTTTCATTCACCCGTTGCAAGAAATAGTATAAAGATGATATAATTCATTATAGCGTGCTTATGAAAAAATGCAACGAAAGAAATATGAGTAGGTGACTAACTTGAAGAATAAGATTAAACGTCTTTCCAAAGGAGATTTTCACATTCCGCAGCCGGAGATTATTTTCCCCGAGACACGGATTATTATGCGTGTCGGCGAGGGGGAGATGTATAAGGGCAGTTTTTCCCTGCAGAACCAGGGCGAGGGGACCATCAGAGGGTTGGTATATCCCTCTTCTTATCGTGTCCATTGTGAGGAACAGGGCTTCGATGGGAACCCGGTTAATATCTATTATACATATGATGGTTCCGGGCTGGTGCCGGGCCATGTGGAGCATGGCAGGTTTACCATAGTCTGCAATGGAGGGGAATATGATGTTGCATTTACGGCAATCATTGAGAAGCCCTTTGTAATGACAAGTTATGGAAAGGTTCAGAGCCTGGAAGATTTTAAGAAGCTTTCTTTCCGGGATCCGGCAGAGGCGGAAAAGCTGTTCCGCTCCAGAGATTTTTACGAGATTTTAAAATATGAAGATAAACGCATCCAGGCCCTTTACGATAATATGCGCAAATGGGAACTGGATCAGCAGGCCCTGGAGGAATTTCTTGTGGGCTGTAAGCAGAAAGAAAAGATATTTCTGACCCTGGAAGAGGAGAGCCGCGCTTTTATGGAAGTGGAAGAGGCTCGTAAAGAAACTTTGACGATTAAAAAGAATACCTGGGGATATCTGTCTATTGACGTGCAGACAGAAGGGGATTTCTTATCCGTAGAGCACGTGAAGGTAACCACGGAAGAGTTTATCGGCAATTCCTACCGTTTGGAATATATTATCACACCGGAGCATCTGCACCGGGGCAGTAATTTCGGACAGATCACGCTGCAGACTCCTTATGAGACTCTGGCCTACGAGATTGTGGTGGAGAAGGATGTCAGGCGGGATGAGGAACACCGTGCGGGCGATATGGAATTTACCAGCATTGTGAAGCGGTATCTGACTTATGAGGCCGGCAGGATAGACCTGAATACCTGGACAGAGGAATCCCTGAAGAAGATAGAGCATCTCAGGGAGAAGGATAATAAGAAAGAACTGTATCTTCTTGTACACGCGCATATCTGCCTGCTTGGAAAACGCTTGGAAGAGGCGAAGTGGATTCTGGAATCCTATAATTATAACCGGTTTGCAATTGGCAAAAATGTTGAGATGAGTTCCTACTATTTATATCTTACGACCCTGCTTAGCAACGATTCGATCGGGCAGCGGCGGGTGGCAGAGGAACTTTCCAAGTCTTATATGAAGCATCCGGAGAGCTGGCTGATTCTGTGCATGCTGGTCAATGTAGACTCGGAGTACAAGATATACAGCGAACGCCTGCGTGCACTGGAACGTCAGTTTTATGAGGAGAAGACGCACAGTATCTGGTTCTATATGGAGGCATTTAAGTGCTTCAGGGATAAGAGTTCCTCCCTGAAAAAGCTGGGCAAATTCGAGGTTATGGTGCTGTATTTTGCGGCAAAATATAAGCTGATGACAAAGGAGCTGGCCCTGTATACGGCGAATCTGGCAAGCCAGCTGAAGAATTTCGACAGGCATCTGTATGAGACGCTGGTACTGGCCTACAAGATGTATGAGGAAAACATGATCCTTACAGCCATCTGTACCCTTTTGATCAAGGGAAACTGTATCGGCTACGATTATTTTAAATGGTATGAAAAAGCAGTGGAGACTGAGCAGAAGATTGCACAGCTCTATGAATATTATATGGCTTCTATCAAGGAAAGCCATTTCCACAAGGCACTGCCAAGATCTGTGTACCTGTATTTTATGCATGGAAACACGCTGGACTACCGAAAGTGTGCTCTGTTGTACTCCAATCTGATTACGTATGAGGATGAATCCAGCGAGATCTATGCGCATTACCGGGATGAGATGGAGGCTTTTGCATGGAACCAGCTGGAGAGACGGCACATCGACGAACAGCTGAGAATCATTTATAAGCGCTTTATCGTGGAGCGTTCCATGAATCCGGAGCGCATCAAGGCATTATATGATATCTGCCATGCCTATGAGATTACTACCAAGGTACCGAACATGAAGTTCATCCACATCATAGCGGATGACGGAAGCATTACCCAAAAGGTGCCGTATACGGACCGGGGCGCCCAGGTCTTCTTATACGCCAAGACGGACAGGCTTGTATGGGAATCCAGGGACGGCAGGCATTATACCGATTCGATTCCCTATGAGAGCAGACGCATGTTCTATGAACTGCGTTATATGGATATGTGCAAGAAATATATCAACAGCATGCGCATGAACCGGATGGAAGAGGCAGAGGAAACACTGACTCTTGATATTGTGCGGGAAAAAGGCGTAGAGAACTATGGGGAAGAGGAATTATTTAGTCTCTGCAGTAAGAACATCAGAGAGAATAACTACGAAAACGATGATTTTCTGACCTATATCTGTTTTGAATTATTCAAAAAAGGTCAGTACGATAAGGTGATCCTGACGTATCTTTCCAATTATTACTGCGGCGCCACAACTGATATGAAGCGGCTCTGGAGAGAGGCGCGGGAGTATGAGGTACATACTCATAAGCTGGCGGAGCGGATTCTGACACAGATGCTCTTCTCGGAAGAACTGTTTGCGGAAGTGCAGGTATTCGAGGAATACTATGCGGAGGGCGCCTATTTCAGACTGCAGCAGGCATATCTGGCCTATATGTCCAGGGGCTATGTTGTGGAGGAAAGAAAGATCAGCAGGAGCATCATTGATATTATATGCAGAGAGTATGAAAAGGGAGAGGACACGATAGATATCTGTAAGATCGCGGTTCTCAAGTACTATTCCAACAGAGAATATAATTCGATGATACGCAAGACCCTGAAGAAGTTCCTGCAGGAACTCAGCGGCAAACAGATTTATTTCCCATTTTTCCTCGCGTATGAGAAAGACTGGCTGATTGAACTTCAGCTCTGGGATAAGACGCTGATCGAATATAAGGGACAGAAGGGCAGCCGTGTTATGCTTTACTATCAGCTGCAGAAAGGGGATTCCGAGGAGGTGGATTACTCCACCGAGGTGCTGACTCCGATGTACGAGAACCTGTATGTGAAGAAGTTTGTGTTGTTTGCCAATGAAAAGCTAAAATACTATTTTAAGGAAACAATTGACGGCAATACATACAGGAGCGATAAAGAAACCTGTGTGAAGGAAGTAAAGAAAGGCGAATCGGGAAGGTACGGACGTCTGAACGACATCCTGCTGGAGGATGGCAGGGAACGGGATATAAAGATGAGGTCATATGCGGCGGAGGATGCGATTGCCGCCCATATGTTTGAACAATATTAATGGAAGATGATGGTTACTGTTCACAGGCCAGCCTGGAATCGGTAACATAAAATGTCACTATGCCGCCGGGAAGACCGGGACATAGCCGGCAGAAAGTACATTGCGGCCGGAGGGCAAAGCAAAAGCCCCGGCGGTAAGGGTGAGGAGGCTGTCTGTAATGGGACAAGGCAATATAATTGGATATGAGATAAATGATAAGACCTGCCAGATCAGTTTCTACAACGATCAGCAGCTGGAGCCGGAGACACTGGAGGTGGATTCTGATAATTACCAGATCCCACTGATTATCGGTAAACTTAGGGACACATGGGCTTACGGCAAGGAAGCAAAGCGTCTGGTTACAATTAAAGAAGGGTTTACGGTTACGAGGCTGCTGGACAAGAGCCTGGCAGGAGAAAAGATTGAGTTTGGAGAAGAGACTTATGATGCGGTCTGGCTGCTCTCCAAGTTTGTGCAGATGTCGCTGCAGTCGTTTCCGCAGATTGAGGGGATCGTGTTTTCTGTCCCGGAACTGACTGAGGAGCTGGCTCAGCTTCTGCGTGGGATTGCGGTACGCATGAACATCGATAAGAGGCACATTTTTATTCAGGATTATAAGGAAAGTTTCTGCAACTATCTTTTTTACCAGCCCAAGGAGCTGTGGCAGTACGATGCCGCACTGTTCTGCTGTGACCGTAATGAGATCAAGGCTTTTATGTTAAGAAGGCTGAAGCCCGGGCTGGGCGGGGGCAAAACGACTTTCGTCACGGTAGACGAAGTCGCCAGCGCCCATATGAAAGAACTGGCTGCCGTTTATCCGGTGCTGAATGAGGACAAGGCGAAAGAGGCGGATTCACGTTTCTGTAAATTTATAGAAAGCGTATTTGATAAGCGCATTGTATCCTCCGTCTTTCTGACAGGAGAGGGGTTTGAAAACAACTGGTACCCGACCTCTCTGCGCGTACTTTGTAATGGAAGAAGAGCCTTCATCGGAAATAATCTGTACAGCAAGGGGGCCTGTTACACGGCTTACCGGAAGATGTTTATGCACATAGAAGACCCGGTGTACCTCTCGGATACAAAGCTGACGGATCAGATTACGGTGAATATGAGGGTGGACGGTCAGGAGATGTGGTACCCGATTGTGTCCTGGGGGGCGCACTGGTATGAGTCTAACAATCAGTGGGAAGTGCTTCTGGAGGATATGGAGAACATAGAACTGCATGTAGAATCTCTGGTGCAGGGGACTTTAAAAACAGAGGTTATTTCGCTGGAAAATTTCCCGAAGAGAGGCGAATATTCCATGCGGCTGCAGATAGAGACGCTGTTTCTGGATGAAAAGACCTGTAAGATCACAGTGCGGGACGTAGGGTTCGGGGAATTTTACCTGCCTACGGATTTTCAGGAAGAGAAGATTATACATTTAGGAGGCAATGATGGGAAGTTTAATTCTTTGTCATGACAGGCATGCAACGCATCCTTATGAGATTACAAGGATCCACTGCAAGATATTTACAATTGAAGAATTATGCTATTATCTGTGCAACAATCTCTACCTGATTGACTACACGATCATGAACGAACAGCTCTGTACCTGGCTGGAGGAAGAGATCGGTATGCCGGAACTGGCGGGGAAGCTCAGGGATGTCATCCGGATGCGCGGTTCGGTGGAAAAGTTTGTACTGACGATCCTGAAGAGCTCCCGGATATTCAGGGAACCGGAGATGATACGGATTCAGAACGTGCTGGAGCGGCTGAAGAATCAGAAGGACATTGAGCGTCAGAAGTATAAGGGCGATAACCTGCTGGAGAGCGGGGAGATCGAGGAGGCGATCCTCGTGTATCAGGCCATTCTCAACGAAGAGGCGGATGAAAGCGTGGATCCCAAGTTCTACGGCAAGATATACGCCGGGCTGGGCGCAGCTTACGGGAGGCTGTTTTTGTATCAGGAGTCGGCCAGGATGTACGACCGGGCTTACCAGATCTGCGAAGACACTGCACTGCTCAAGCCGTATCTGTACGCGTCCTACAAGTATATGTCCCTGGAGGAATACCACATCCTGCTGACAAAGCACGATGACTATGTGGAAGTCAACGCCCAGATGCGCCAGGAGATGGAAGACATTAAGAAGCATATACAAATGGAGCCAAGTTCTGTGCTGCTTGAAAAATGGAAACAGCAGTATCGGAGAAGTCACATATAGGCATTGTCCGCAGCATCTCCCGGCCCACGGTAAGCGTCCCCTTTCATCATGTCAGGACTCGAGCCCGTCCCAAATCCCAATTGACATTCGAATAGAAATATGTTATTATATGTAAGATTTTAGCGTGGTAAAGTAATCAATTTGTAAAAGAATAAAGCACCACGGCAGGGAGGGCGTATCTATGAAGAGAAAATTAGCAGTAGCAATGGCAGCTGCACTTGTGCTGACAACAGCGCTGGCAGGATGCGGAAACAAAGCGGAAGATAGCAAGTCAGAGGGTACTAAAACAGAGGATACCAAGACAGAAGATTCCGCAAAAGACGATGAAAAGACAGATGGAGTAAGCGCAGAGAAAAGCGAGGGAGACAGTTTTACGGTAGGGTTTGACGCAAGTTTTCCACCTTATGGCTACAAGGATGATGACGGCGAATACGTGGGATTTGACCTGGATCTCGCACAGGAAGTGTGTGACAGAAACGGCTGGGAGCTGAAAAAGCAGCCGATCGACTGGGATGCGAAGGATATGGAGCTTAGTTCAGGCACCATCGACTGTATCTGGAACGGATTCACCATGAATGGACGTGAAGACGATTATACATGGTCAGAGCCATACGTAGACAACAGTCAGGTAGTAGTAGTTGCCGAAGATTCCGGAATCAAAACACTGGAGGATCTGGCAGGGAAAATCGTGGAAGTACAGGCTGATTCATCTGCACTGGCAGCTCTGGAGGGAGACCAGAAAGAATTGGCTGGAACTTTCAGTCAGCTGACACAGGTACCGGATTATAATACGGCATTTATGGATCTGGAAGCAGGCGCTGCAGAAGCAGTAGCAATGGACGTAGGTGTTGCAAAGTATCAGATCGAATCCCGCGGAGGCGGATACATAACCCTGGACGAGACGATTTCCACTGAGCAGTATGCAGTCGGATTTAAAAAGGGAAATGAGAAGCTTAGGGATCAGGTTCAGAAAACGCTGAATGAGATGTCAGAGGATGGAACATTCATGACAATCGCTAAAAAGTGGGGCGTTGAAGACGCTGTCTGCTTAGGCAAATAAAATTAAAAAGTAAGAATGAAAAAGGTCAGAATTACTATCTGGCCTTTTTACTACCCGGAGGTCAGGAAGATGAAGATAAGTTTTATGGCAATGATCAGCCAGTTATCAGGGGGCATGTTAGGAACAGTAGGGATATTTTTTGCAACTCTTTTGTTTTCACTGCCGTTAGGTTTGCTTGTGTCATTCGGAAGAATGTCAAAAATTAAAATCATTCAGTGGATAACGAAGGTATATATTTCTATTATGCGCGGGACACCGCTCATGCTGCAGCTGATGGTGGTTTATTTCGGGCCGTACTACATATTCGGAATCCGGATCACGGCGTCTTACAGACTGAGTGCGGTTTTGATTGCATTTGCGGTTAACTATGCCGCATATTTTGCAGAGATTTACCGCGGGGGAATCGAATCTATGCCGGTCGGACAATACGAGGCGGCAAAGCTGCTGGGATATAATCGGGTGCAGACTTTCTTCCGTATCATTTTCCCTCAGGTTATCAAAAGAATTCTGCCGTCGGTGACAAATGAAGTGATTACGCTTGTAAAAGATACGTCCCTTGCATTTGCAATTGCCTATGCGGAAATGTTTACGACCGCAAAACAGATAGCGGCTGCCCAGACCTCCATTATTCCTTTGGTGGCTGCAGGTATATTCTATTATGTGTTTAACCTGATCGTAGCAGTTTTCATGGAATTTATCGAGAAGAAGCTAAATTATTATAAATAGGAGGGAATGTCATGAGTCTGTTAGAAATGAAACATATCAAAAAACACTTTGACGACGTTGAAGTACTGCAGGACATTTCCCTGAAGGTAGACGAAGGACAGGTCCTGGCAATTATCGGCCCATCCGGATCCGGAAAATCCACACTGCTTCGTTGTGCGACGAACCTCGAAACCCCGGATGCGGGAGAGATCCATTATGAAGGAGAATATGGTCTGGTATTCCAGAATTTCAATCTTTTTCCCCATTTTTCAGTTATGAGGAACATCACAGATGCCCCGATCAAAGTGCAGAAACGGGAAAAAGAGGAGGTCTTTAAGGAAGCGCGCGTACTTTTGAAAAAAATGGGTCTGGAGGACAAGGAAAATGCTTACCCGTACCAACTCTCGGGCGGTCAGCAGCAGCGAGTTTCCATAGCCAGGGCCCTGGCTATGAACCCCAAAATCCTTTTCTTCGACGAGCCAACCTCGGCGCTGGATCCTGAGCTGACGGGAGAGATCCTGAAAGTAATCAAAGATCTGGCCGCAGAGCACATGACTATGGTGATCGTCACCCACGAAATGAATTTTGCAAAACATGTGGCCGACCATATCATCTTTATGGATAAGGGCGTTATCGCGGAACAGGGAACCCCGGAAGAGGTCTTTGGGTCGGATAACATACGAATGAAAGAATTCCTGGGGAAACTCTCCAGAAATGGGATATAGATTACGAGATTTAGCCTTGGGGGGGATGGAGAGGGGGCGCTTACCGCGAGCCGGGACGTGCTGCCAAAAGTGCCTATCCTGTTGGAATTACAGCCCGCTGCGCCAAGCAGCAGTAAGCGGAAATCCGCAAAACCAGACAGAACCGAACACATTCACCGCTTAATCTGATGATTAAGCGCCTCAGGTGTTCTAAAAAGCTGCTTCGGAAGCAGCTTTTTTCTGTCTGGTTTTGCGGATTTCCGCTTACTGCTGCTAGGCTCGCTAATATGTAATTCCAACAGGATAGGCACTTTTGGCAGCACGTCCCGGCATCCCTGTCATTACGCGTCCCCATCTCACCCCGGGACGAATTCTCGTCCTCCAAATCCCATATTGATTTTCCGTCTCCCTTGTATTATAATCATCATGCGAGACTTCGTTTTTCTTTTAGAAAGACAGCCTTACTACTTTATGTATGAAAAATCGAAAAAGGACAGGTGTGAACGTATGAAAAAATTAGAACAGCTTTACGAAGGAAAAGCAAAAAAAGTATTTGCTACTGACGACCCGGATATCGTGATTGTAGATTATAAAGACGATGCCACCGCATTTAATGGTGAGAAGAAGGGGACGATTGTTGGGAAAGGCGTGATTAATAACCGCATGACCAACTATATCTTCCAGGTGCTGGAAAAGGAAGGCGTGCCGACACACTATGTAAAAGAACTGAGTGACAGAGAGACTGCAGTGAAGAAGGTGGAGATCGTTCCTCTGGAAGTGATTGTGCGTAATGTGGCTGCGGGCAGCTTTTCCAAGAAGCTTGGGATTGAAGAAGGCAGAAAATTATTAGCACCGACTTTGGAGTTCAGTTATAAAGATGATGATCTGGGCGACCCTATGATCAATGATTATTTTGCAATTGCGATTGGGGCTGCAACGAGAGAAGAGATTGATAAGATTACGGAATATACTTTTAAAGTTAATGACGTTATGAGAAAGTTCTTTGATGAAGCTGGGATTGAGCTGATCGACTTTAAGATTGAATTCGGCAGATTCCATGGGGAGATTATCCTTGCGGATGAAGTGTCACCGGATACATGCAGGCTGTGGGACAAGGAGACACACGAGAAATTGGACAAAGACCGTTTCCGCAGAGATATGGGCAATGTAGAGGATGCATATCAGGAAGTATTTAAGAGAATCGGCATCAAATAAATAGGAGACATTCATGAGCAGAATTGATAAAGTTATGACAGGCTTGGGGGAAGAATGTGGAGTTTTTGGTGCATATGATATGGATGGCGGCAATGTGGCGCCATCCGTATATTATGGCCTTTTTGCACTGCAGCACAGAGGACAGGAAAGCTGTGGTATTGCGGTAACTGACACATATGGACAGCGAAGGGTTTTATCAAAAAAGGGCCTGGGGCTTGTGAACGATGTGTTCGATGAGGAATCCCTGCATGATTTGAAGGGGAATCTGGGGATCGGACACGTGCGCTATTCCACGGCAGGGGGAACCCGGGTGGAGAATGCACAGCCGCTCGTTATCAATTACGTGAAAGGGACACTGGCCATTGCCCATAACGGCAATCTGGTCAATGCCATTGAATTGAGAAAAGAACTGGAATATACAGGAGCTATTTTTCAGACTACCATCGATTCGGAAGTGATTGCATATCATATCGCGAGGGAGCGCCTGAATGTAAGCCGGGCGGAGGACGCAGTTAAAAATGCGATGATGAAGATAAAGGGGGCGTATGCCCTAGTAGTGAGCAGCCCGCGCAAGATGATTGGAGCCAGAGATCCTCTGGGACTGAAGCCGCTGTGTATTGGAAAAAGGGATAATACGTACTTTCTGGCCTCGGAGAGCTGTGCCATTGCGGCGGTGGACGCGGAGTTTGTACGTGATGTACTTCCCGGGGAGATTGTTACGATTACCAAAGAAGGAATCGCGTCCGATACGAGCATGGCAGTACCGGCTGCGGGACAGGCCCGCTGCATTTTTGAGTATATTTATTTTGCGCGGACAGACAGTACTCTGGACGGGGTAAATGTCTATCATTCCAGGATTACCGCAGGCAGGGCATTGGCGGAATCATACCCTGTGGAGGCGGATCTGGTAGTTGGCGTGCCGGATTCCGGGCTGGTTGCGGCAAAGGGATATTCGGAACAGTCGGGCATCCCCTATGGGATGGCCTTCCATAAGAACAGCTATGTGGGAAGGACGTTTATTAAGCCGAGCCAGAGCGAAAGGGAATCCAGCGTGAAGATCAAGCTGAATGTCATACCCGAGGTGGTAAAAGGCAAAAGGATCATCATGGTGGATGATTCGATTGTGCGGGGAACAACCTGTGCTAATATTATCAGGATGCTGAAAGCAGCGGGAGCCACCGAAGTCCATGTCAGAATCAGTTCACCGCCGTTTTTGTATCCGTGCTATTTTGGAACCGATGTACCGTCCAATGAACAGCTTATAGCGCATTCCCATACGCCGGAACAGATTCGGAAGATGATAGGGGCGGATTCTTTGGGATACATGGAGGTCAGTAAGCTGAAAAATATGGTGGGAGATCTGGGCTACTGCGATGCATGTTTTACCGGAAAATATCCAATGGAGGTGCCGGACGGGGATATCAGCCAGGCATTTGAGCAGGGGACCTGGTAGGACGCCTGCTTTTCGCTTTTATGGATATGAAGCAGAAATCCTTGGTTTATACAATTGCCGGGGTATTGACAGTCATTTAGTATATATAAGAATAGGAGATTAGATTTATGAGTACGGACCGTTATGTCAGCCCTCTTTCTGAGCGTTATGCGAGTAAAGAGATGCAGTATATATTTTCACCCGATAAGAAGTTCAGAACATGGAGAAGGCTTTGGATTGCCCTGGCCGAGACGGAAAAGGAACTGGGTCTGACTATCACAGATGAGCAGATTGAGGAATTAAAGGCCCATGCGGAAGATATCAACTATGATGTGGCTAAGGAAAGAGAAAAGGTCGTGCGCCATGACGTGATGTCTCATGTGTACGCCTATGGTGTACAGTGCCCCAAGGCAAAAGGCATTATTCACCTTGGCGCCACATCCTGCTATGTGGGAGATAATACCGATATAATCGTAATGGCGGAGGCACTGAGGCTGGTGAGGACAAAGCTGGTCAATGTGATCGCGGAACTTTCCAGGTTTGCAGACGAGTATAAGGCACAGCCTACGCTTGCATTTACCCATTTTCAGCCTGCACAGCCTTCCACAGTCGGCAAGAGGGCGACGCTCTGGATGCAGGAGTTTGAAATGGATCTGGAGGATTTGGATTATGTCCTTGGCAGCCTGAAACTGCTGGGATCCAAGGGAACCACAGGAACCCAGGCAAGCTTTCTGGAGCTCTTTGACGGGGATCAGGAGACCATTGACAAGATCGATCCTATGATCGCGGAAAAGATGGGATTCGGGGCTTGTTATCCGGTATCCGGGCAGACTTATTCCAGAAAAGTGGATACAAGAGTTCTGAATGTATTGGCTGGCATTGCCGCCAGCGCGCACAAGTTCTCAAACGATATCCGCCTTCTGCAGCACCTGAAAGAGGTGGAGGAACCCTTTGAGAAGACCCAGATCGGCTCCTCTGCTATGGCATATAAAAGAAACCCGATGAGAAGCGAGAGGATTGCGTCCCTTTCCAGATATGTAATGATAGACGCATTGAATCCGGCTATTACATCGGCGACACAGTGGTTCGAAAGAACACTGGATGACTCTGCCAATAAGCGTCTGAGCATACCAGAAGGGTTCCTGGCAATTGACGGCATTCTGGATCTGTGTCTGAACGTCGTCGACGGACTGGTTGTATACCCAAAAGTAATTGAAAAGCGTCTGATGTCAGAGCTGCCATTTATGGCCACAGAAAACATTATGATGGATGCCGTGAAGGCGGGCGGAGACAGACAGGAACTGCATGAGCGCATCCGCGAGCTATCCATGGAAGCAGGCCGGAATGTAAAGGAAAAAGGGCTGGATAATAACCTTCTTGAACTGATCGCACAGGATGAAGCCTTCAATATGAGCTTGGAAGATCTGCAGGAGACGATGGATCCCTCAAAGTATGTAGGGCGGGCAAAAGAACAAGTAGAGTCTTACCTTAAACATGTAATAAGGCCTCTGTTGGAGGAAAATAAAGACATTTTGGGCGTAAAAGCAGAAATTAATGTTTAGGTTTTAGATGGGCGGGGGATTTTCTCGAAGGGGACGCTGAAAAACCGGGAAGCCTGCCCCAGGCCGGGCACATCTATGCCATTTTAAAAATCCGCTCCGTTTACGTAAGCGGCCCTAAAGGAAAAAACATAGCAAATGGCGGTTCAGCGGCATGCAACCCGAAATTTGATAATTTCGGGTTTTAGGCCGCTTCAGAATTTGACGTGAGACGTCAAATTCTGTCCACCATTTTCTATGTTTTTTCCTTAAGGGCCTCTAACGTAAACTATAGGACTTTTAAAATGGCATAGATGCTCCCGGCCTGGGGCAGGCTTCCCGGTTTTTCAGCTGGTACATCCGGCCGTTAGGAAAAGCTCGTCCACTGAGCGGGGCTCCGAGCGGTGGCAGCGTATTAATTCTTTCTGGGGCTATGCTGTCCCCCAGCGAATTAATACGCTGCCACGGTCTGAGAGCCATCCCGGCGTACGAGTCCTTCCTGCCGGTTGGATGCATCAGCGATATGAAGGGATCAGCGAAAGCCTCCCCATCCATTCACAAGGCTAAAGCTTGTTCATTTAGTTTTGAAGGGGTGTTTTTTTATGTGGTCTGTGTTATGATAGATGAAAGTGTTATTAATTTAACATTTGGAAGGAGAGCGGAGATGCGTTTATTTATTAAACAGAGGGTGTTTTCCTGGACTGATTCTTACGATGTATATGATGAGGGCGGGGAGGCAAAATATTTTGTGAAGGCTGAGTTTTTTACGCTGGGCCATCAGATTCATGTGTATGACTGGCGGCAGAGGGAAGTCGGCGCCATTCGTCAGAAGCTGATGACTCTGATGCCGCAGTTTGAAATCGAAATGAACGGTATGGTACTGGGAGAAATCCAGAAAAAGTTTACATTTTTCCGCCCAAGATATGAAGTGGATTTTAAGGAATGGCATGTGGAAGGCGATTTTCTCGGATGGGAATATGATGTCTGCGACGGCCGCGGTCCGGTGGTGCATATCACTAAGGAGTTCATGCATTGGGGAGATACCTACGTGCTCGACTTTGCAAATCCGGCGGATGAACTTACGGGGCTGCTTCTTGTTATTGCAATAGACGCGGCGAACTGTACGAATGGGCAGTAAGGTACATGAGAGATTATCCGGTTACATTCCGTATGGAGAGGATGCGGCCGGATGGTAACAGTCCGGGCATGCCGGAACTGTTACGCTGGATGCGGGAATAGAGTACTGAATTTTAGAAATTTTATAGACGAAAGTATGAAACTGTCTTATAATTGGAAATAGTAAATTCAGGGATAAATAAAGGAGGCCGTATTTATGGCAATATGGATTATATTAGCAATTATTGTGATTTTGATTATTTGGCTTGCAGGCTCTTACAATGGGTTTATTAAGCTGAGGAACAAGACAGAGGAAGCATTTTCTGCAATGGATGTGTCTTTGAAGAAAAGATACGATCTGATTCCAAACTATGTGGAGACGGTAAAAGGATACGCAAAGCATGAGTCGCAGACGCTGGAAAAAGTGATTTCCGCGCGTAATGCAGCGATGAATGCATCAACGGCGGAGGAACGGATTGCAAACGACAACATTCTAAGCGGCACTTTAAAGTCTTTATTTGCAGTATCTGAGGCATATCCTGATCTGAAGGCAAATCAGAACTTTCTGCAGCTTCAGGACCAGCTGCAGCGGATTGAGGAGGAGATTGCCGGTTCCAGAAGATATTATAATGGCGTAGTGAATCGTTTTAATACGAAGACAGAGATGTTCCCGGGCAATATCATTGCCGGTATCTTCGGGTTTCAGAGAAAGCCTCTGTATGAAGTGAATGACAGCGGTGAGCGTGAGAATGTGAAAGTGACTTTCTAGCAGGGGGATGCCAGTATGAAGAAATTTAGCGGAAGAACCGCCGCTATCATTATATGGGCTGTTGTATGGGTGTTTTTTATGTTTGGTTCAGGGATTGTGGAAAAAGTTGTAAACCCTGAGGTAGAACGAAAAGAAGATCTGAACATGACTACGCAATATTTTAACACAGACATCGAGGTGGGGGAGAACCAGTCCTATAAAGTGACAGAGCAGATCGGAGTTGACTTTCTGACGCCCCGGCATGGCATCTACCGTTATATTCCGGTGAAGGGAACCGTATATACTAAAGACGGCGGGAACTTTCAGGTGGTGCCTTATAATGCCCGGCTGACAGGGCTGGAATCTCGGGAGGAAACAGAAGTTGATTCTGAAAGCGGATCTAAGGTAATCCGTTTTGGTTCGGAGGATGCATATCTGACCGGACGGAAAGAATACCGGTTTTCCTATACGGTGACACCGCGTTTCCAGGAGAATGCGTATCAGAACGCCTATTATAACGTGTTTCCGACTCAGTGGCAGAACAGGATCCCTGCTGGAAGCAGATTTACCATCACATTTCCGAAAGAATTTCCTCACGATATTCTGGAGTTTTATTACGGAACCTATGGGGAGAATAAGAACGCTGCAGCAATTCTGGATCTATCCTGGCAGGGAAATACGGTCACGGGCATTTTGAAAAAAGATTTAAAACTGGGGGAGGGAATTACGTTCTTTGCGCCCATGGAAGCTGGTTATTTCACAGGTGTCGGGCAGCTTACTTTCCTGCCATGGCTGCTGTTATTGCCGGCCGTGATACTTTTGCTGCTGATTGTTTTTCTTTTTGTGAGATTCGGAAGGGATGAACCGATTATTCCTTCGATTCAGTATCAGCCTCCGGACAATCTGGACAGTGCCGCCGTGGGGTATATTATTGACGGCAGTGTAGAAGATAAAGACTTGCTTTCCCTGATTATATACTGGGCGGACAAAGGCTTTCTGAGCATTAAAGAAATGCCGGACCATGGGCTCAGTCTGTTCAAGCTGAAGGAACTTCCTGAGGAAGCGCCCAGCTATCAGTTCTGCATTTTTAATAAGCTGTTTGAGTACAGAGAAATCCGTAAAATCAGCGACCTCCAGTATAAGTTTTCAGGCACGCTGGAGATGGCGAAAAAACAGCTGAAGAATTATTTTCAAAAGCAGGGCCGGGATATGATATATACCAGAGAATCTAAAATTGCCAGGACAGCGGCGATTGTATGCTGTACGCTGCCTTTGGCCTGGTTTATGGTGCTCACAAGTATCTATTCTTATACAAGCGGCGGCAGGATCTTTGTCCAGGTGCTGCTGTGGGTTATGCTGCTGGTTGGCACACTGGTTTTCTGCAGTGATATTGATACATGGTATGCCAGAACCGATACATCCCGCAGACTGACGGCGGGAGGCACACTGGCGGTCTGCTTTTTATCTACCGCAGTGTATGCGGGCAGTTATGTTATGCGTGTATTCCAATATGAAGTCTTTAATTATATATGGGTGCTGGTTCCTGTTCTGGCAGCCACCGGAGTGATGATCGGGCTGGCAGGATTTATGAAGAGACGGACATCCCAGTGTATAGAATGGATGGGAAGACTTGCCGGGCTTCGTGATTTTATAGAAACGGCCGAACTGGAGCGCATGAATGAACTTGCAAAAACGAACCCGGAGTGGTTCTATCATATTATTCCTTATGCTTATGTGTTTGGTCTTTCCGACGTTTTTGCTAAAAAACTGAAAGGCCTTTCAGTACCGGCTCCTGAATGGTTCTCTCCATATCACAGCTATTCATTTTTCGATTACTATATGTTTAACAGACTCATGATGAGCAGCCTGAATAAAACGGCATCCACGCTGACCGTATCCAAACCGGTACAGTCCGGAGGTTCCGGAGGCAGTTTTGGCGGCGGAGGCTTTGGCGGCGGAGGTTTTTCCGGCGGAGGTTTCGGCGGCGGAGGAGGAGGCAGCTGGTAACATTAAGAAAATGCAAAGGAATGTTGCGAAAGATTGCGGCGTTCCTTTTTCTTATGTAAAATTTATATTTGTGTGAGTATTATTTGTGGTTGAGAAAGAAAGGTGCAGGTAAACTGAAAATGGAATGTTGTATTAGAATTTTTGAGAGTGGTGTTGCGCGAAGAAGGGAATCGCGCATCATAGGGATACTGATGGTAATTATGCTGGCTGCAGGGCTTGTCTGTGAACTCCCTGCTTTGGAATTTACGGAGTCGGACGCCGCATATCGGTTGATTTACGGAAAATATGAGGGAAAAGAGCTGCTGACATATGGGGCAAACAGCGAAGGAGCCGGCACCTTGGATATTTTCGGCAATGCGTTGAACCGAATACCGGTAAAGACAAATATTAATAAAATATTGAAAGAAAACAAAAGAGTGAAGTCGATGACAGTGCAGCCGGAGGCGGAGCAGACAGACCTGCTTTCGGACTTCTTTTTGATGGGCATAGAAATACCGGCTATTGGTGGAATATCAGAGACAGAGGTCCCAAATCTCAATTTCACGGGAGTACATATCCCGGAATCACCGACGGGAAATGTGACCCCGCCGGTGATTCCGGATATTCCTGCAGTTAATGATAAACCCTCAGTTCCGGATACACCCATCACACCGGATAATCCGATCGTACCAGATGTACCAATTGTACCGGATACGCCGATTGTTCCGGATAATCCGCCGGTGGATGATGACCCGGCAGCTCCGCCGGATGTGATAGTTCCGGATACTCCGGATGTGGAGGCACCCGACATTCCGGGAGAGAATGATGATCCAACCGACGGTTCGGATGAACCGGCGATTGAACAGCCGGCAGGTTTTACGGTAAATGCGGATGGTATGCTCTGTGCTTACGATCCCTCTGCGGGTATCGTAAATGAAGGACGCCTTGTGCTTCCCGCAGAAGGATGTTCAGGAATTGCAAGGGGGACCTTTGAAGGGGTAGGCGCGGAGATCTATGAACTTTTTATTCCTCCGAATATTGTAAATATCGAACCAGGTGTTCTGAGTGAACTGACGGACCTTGGCTGGATTCAGCTGACGGAACCCAATGCAAATTATACATGGCAGGACGGTATGCTGTTTGACAGCGGCATGACAACACTTCTTGCATTCCCGCGTGGAAGAATCGGTATATATTCGCTTCCGTCCAATGTGACAAGGCTGGAAGATTATTCGTTTTTAAACACCAATCTGACCAAGATAGATATGATGAAATGTGGTGCTGTAGAAGTGGGCAGCAATGTGTTTGGCGGGAACGGCGGAAATGGAATTACGATTATGGCGCCAAGGGAGCACCTGGAGCATTACCAGAATGTTTTTGCAGAATTGGGTGTGACAATACGTTAAAAAGAGATTTCCTCTGAGGACTTTTCGCAACAGATTAGGACCGCCTGAAATTTTCCGCGGAAAAGGTGGATTTATTCTAAAAATGTGTTAAAATGTTTAAGGATTTGTGCAGACTATATGTAACGGAGAATAAAAAATCAGTATGCCCGGCACACCCGGGACAAAGGCGGGAAAATGGATGGATTATAAGCTTGTGATGAATACGGCGGTCCTGGCCGGTGAGATGATGCTGCGCAGCGGGGCCGAGACGTACAGGGTGGAGGATACCATCAATCATATTCTGCGCACGGCTGACACAGAGACGGTTGAGGCCAGTGTGATGATGACCGGTATTGTAGCCACAATCGGCAACCCGGATATGGAGCCGATTACGGTGATTAAAAGAGTACAGAAACGGGGAACGAATCTGAACCGGATTATGAGGGTGAATGAGATATCACGAAAATACTGTGCGGGGGAGCTGACTCTGGAAATGGCTTATGATGAGCTGAAGAACATCGGCGGAAAGCAGTACCCTGTCTGGATTTATAATCTGGCAACTGTGCTCGTCCCCGCGGGATTTGCCCCGCTGTTTGGTGGCGGTATCATGGAAACTGCTGCTGCCGCTTTCGTAGGAGCAGTGCTTGCATTGGTGGTGACTGTGGGAAAACGCCTGCAGATTAACGGCTTTATACTGGACACGCTGTCCTCCTTCGGACTGGCTGTTGCGGCGGCGTTTTTGAAAAGATTCTGCCCGGGGTTGGATGAGGATATTGTCATTATCAGCGCGATTATGCCAATGGTGCCTGGTGTTGCGATTACAAATGCGGTGAGGGATACCCTGCAGGGGGATTACATTTCCGGCGGAGCCAGGATACTGGAGGCATTTCTCAAGGCGGCGGCTGTAGCGCTGGGAGTAGGGGCCGCAATGGCTCTGACGGGGCTAATGTATCCGGGAGGTGGCAGTTTATGAAGCTGATATTTGGAGTCATAGGTTCCTTTGTGGCTGTGGCAGGGTTTGCCGTACTGCTGGAGACGCCGCGCAGATATCTGCTCCATGCGGGAATCGCCGGGGCAATCGGAGGTTTTGTGTATCTGTTCAGCATCCAGTCGGGGTTGGATGTGGTACTTTCCTCATTTTTTTCCGCGCTGGCGATTGCGCTTACATCGCATACCTTTGCACGGGTGTTTAAGGCACCGGTTACGATCTTCCTGATTGCAGGGATCCTGCCGACTGTACCCGGGGCGGGGATGTACCGGATTGTGTATTATATTATAGCCAACGACAGCGCCAAAAGCAGTTATTATCTGATCCAGACACTTGAGATTGCCGGTGTCATTGCCCTCGCTATCTTTATCATGGACACCGTATTTAAAGTGCGGTTTAAGAAAGTATAAAAATACCAAAATTCGCCTTTTTTGTTTATTGAACAATACAGGGACTTGTTTTATAATGAAATTAACAACATAACCTGCAACAGACTGTTCATGCTAGAAGAAAGGGCGGGATGAATATGCGTAGTAAGAACATTTTGCAACTACTGGAAGAAAGCAAGTATACCGTAGCGATAAGTGGGAAAGAGATGTTTCTTGAGAATGGTTACCCCGGAGTACGTGATGGAGAAGAGTCTTACGAGATTGAACAAAAGTATGGGTATTCTGCCGAGGAGATTTTGAGCAGTGCATTTTATGCCACAAGGAAAGAAGTTTTCTTTGAGTTTTACAGGACCGAGATGCTTGCGGCTGCAGCGATTCCGCCTGGAAAGGGCTTTTTAAATCTGCAAAAGATGGAGGAATACGGTCTTGTACACTGCGAGATTACAAAAAGACTGTTTGGACTTCTTGAAAGGGCCGGATGCAGGAATGTGATTAATCTTCATGGAAGTATCTATGATAATTTCTGTCCCCATTGCGGGAAAAAATATCCCATTGAGTACATGATACAGTCAAAAGGCGTGCCCTTGTGCGAGGACTGCAAGAATACGATACGCCCTAAGATCTGCCTTTATGGAGAGATGGTGGATAATGGGATTGTTACAAAAGCAGCGGTGGAGATCCAGAAAGCGGATGTACTGCTTGTACTCGGAACAAGCCTCCATGCGTCGCTCTGCCATCAGCTGATCCAGTATTATAATGGAGATAAGCTGATCCTGATTACGAACGAAGAGCATTATTCCGATAAGCTTGCAGACGTGCTTGTCTACAGCAGAGTGGATGATGCCCTTGAAAAACTGGTAACAGCATACCAGAACAAATGGAATAAAGAACATGAATTGGAGAAGAGAGAACATGAGTAAAGTAAGAACAAGGTTTGCACCCAGCCCGACAGGGAGGATGCATGTAGGTAACCTGCGGACAGCATTGTATGCATATCTGATCGCAAAACACGAAGGCGGCGACTTTATTCTCCGTGTGGAGGATACGGATCAGGAGCGTTTTGTGGAAGGCGCTCTGGATATCATATACCGTACCCTGGAGAAAACAGGCCTGATTCATGACGAGGGGCCGGATAAGGACGGCGGATTCGGGCCTTATGTGCAGAGCGAGAGGAATGCTTCCGGATTGTACTTGAAGTATGCAAAACAGCTGGTTGAGCAGGGAGACGCTTACTATTGCTTTTGTGATAAAGAAAGGCTGGAATCCCTTAAGACATCCGTGTCGGAGGATGGAACAGACATTGTCGTATATGACAAGCACTGTCTGGGACTTTCCAAAGAGGAGGTGGAGGCAAACCTGGCTGTGGGTACGCCGTGGGTTATCCGTCTGAATGTGCCCAACGAAGGGACAACCACCTTCCATGATGAGATATACGGAGATATTACGGTGCCGAATAACGAACTGGACGATATGATTCTGATCAAATCTGATGGTTTTCCGACGTACAATTTTGCAAATGTTGTTGATGACCACCTGATGGAAATCACGCATGTTGTCAGGGGAAATGAATACCTTTCCTCCGCTCCCAAATATAACCGGCTGTATGAGGCTTTCGGATGGGATGTGCCGGTTTATGTGCACTGTCCTCTGATTACCGATGAGAACCACAAGAAACTGAGCAAACGCAGCGGACATTCTTCCTATGAAGACCTGATCGAGCAGGGGTTTGTATCCGAAGCCGTTGTAAACTTTGTGGCGCTGCTTGGCTGGAGCCCGGCCGATACACAGGAGATTTTTCCCCTGGAAGGCCTGGTGGAGGCTTTTGATTACCGCAGGATGAATAAATCACCGGCGGTGTTTGATCCGGTAAAGTTAAGATGGATGAACGGAGAATACTTAAAAGCCATGGAATTTGATACATTTTATGAGATGGCAGAACCCTATCTCAGAGAATGTATTACAAAAGATTACGATCTGAAGAAGATTGCTTCACTGATTAAGACAAGGATCGAGATATTCCCGGATATCCGTGAACAGGTAGACTTTTTTGAGGAGCTTCCGGATTATGATACAGCAATGTATACGCATAAGAAGATGAAGACGAATGAAGAGTCCTCCCTGGAAGTACTTACCGAGTTGCTTCCGCTGTTGGAAAAACAGGAAGATTACAGCAATGATGCGCTGTTTGAGATGCTGAAGGGCTATGTGGCAGAGAAGGGCTGTAAGAACGGTTATGTGATGTGGCCGGTGAGAACCGCTGTCTCAGGAAAGCAGAATACACCGGGGGGCGCTACCGAGATCATGGAGATTATCGGAAAAGAAGAGTCTCTCAGACGAATTAGAATTGCAATTGAAAAGTTAAGCTGACGGTTCACATTTCTGAACGTCAGTAAGTAGAAAGAGGTACGTATGAGTTTTAGTAGGGCTCAGTCAGATGCAGTCACTCATGGGGCGGGCCCATGTCTTGTCCTTGCAGGTCCCGGATCCGGGAAGACCCTGACGATTGTAAACCGAATGAAATACCTGATTGAGGAGCGAAAAGTAAGGCCAGAAGAAATTCTGGTCATTACTTTTACCAAGTATGCAGCAGCTGAGATGAAGTCCCGTTTTCAACAGCTGATGGGAAATAAAGGCCTGCCGGTGACCGTGGGGACCTTCCACGGGATCTATTATGGTATTCTGAAATGGGCATATCATTTCGGCCCTCAGAATATTCTCTCAGAGGAAGAAAAGTATCAGATCGTGAGGCAGGCTGTGAACAGGCAGGATATCGAGATTTTTGATGAGGAAGATTTCCTGCAGGAGATCGTGACTGAGATCGGTATTGTGAAAAATAACAGAATGGACATAGAAGAATACAGATCCGTAAAGTGCGCGCCGGACGCTTTCAGAAATATATACAGGGAATACGAGACACAGCGGAAAACCGCAAAAAAAATCGATTTTGACGATATGCTTGTGCTTTGCTATGAATTATTCCGGTCCAGGCCGGATATCCTGAAAATGTGGCAGGAGAAGTTTCATTATATACTGATTGATGAGTTTCAGGACATCAATCAGATCCAGTATGATGTAATCAGGATGCTGGCAGAACCACAGAGCAATCTGTTTGCCGTGGGGGATGATGATCAGGCGATATACGGGTTTCGCGGGGCTGATTCACGCCTGATGTTCCGGTTCACAGAGGACTATCCGGAGGCGAAACAGCTATTGCTGGATATCAATTACCGGTCCACTTCCAATATCGTAGAGAATGCTCTGAAGGTGATCGGTCATAATGAGATCCGGTTTCAGAAGAAAATACGTGCACAGAAACCCAGGGGAGCATGCCTCCACGTGCAGGAGGTGCGGGATCCGGCGGAGGAGGGCGGATATGTGCTGGAGGAGATCCGGGAACGGATCCGCGAAGGCGTACGGCCGGAAGACATTGCGGTACTGTTCCGGATCCATACGGATGCCCGGCCTCTCGTGGAGCAGCTGATAGAACACAAAATATCCTTTCAGATGAAGGAACATATGCCAAACATTTACAGCCACTTTATAGCAAAAGATATTATGGCATATTTCCGGATGGCATCGGGGAGCCGCATCCGCCAGGATTTTCTGCAGATTATGAACCGCCCCAAGCGGTATATTTCCAGAGAAAGCTTATCCGGCAGGGAGGCATCTTTTGAGGATTTGAGAAAGTTTTACTGCGACAAGGAATGGATGCAGGACAGAATAGACCAGTTTGAATGGGATCTGAAAATGCTGGCTAAGATGGCCCCTTATGCCGCCCTCCAGTATCTGAGAAAAAGGATCGGATACGATGATTTTCTGCGGGAATATGCCTCATCCAGAAGAATGCAGGCAGGGGATTTGTTCGAGGTGCTGGCGGAATTGGAAGAGGCGGCTAAGCCTTTTGCATCTATGAAGGAATGGTTTGACCATGTGGAGGAATATACCAGGGCTTTGAAAATGCGGGAGAGCAGCAGGGAAAGACAGCAGGAGGGCGTCCGGCTGATGACCATGCATGCTGCGAAGGGTCTGGAGTTTGATACGGTTTATATCATCGAGGCGAATGAAGGGCAGATCCCTTATAAAAAAGCTTTGAAGGAACAGGGGACGGAAGAAGAACGCAGGCTGTTTTATGTGGCCATGACCAGGGCAAAAGAGCAGCTGAAAATTGTATATGTAAAGAAAAAAAACGGAAAGGATGTTTCACCTTCCCGTTTTGTCGAGGAACTTCTTGAGGATGCAAAGCATTAATCCTCGTCCGAATCCAGGTCTTCATCCAGGTCCAAATCTTCAAATTCCTGGGAATCCAGCCATTCATCAAACTTATCTGCAGCACGTTCATACTCATCGTCGTCTTCAATGTTTTCCAGTTCAGGCTGTCCCTCCACTGGTTCTGAGAAGCGGTAGAGATAAACCTGTCCTTCGTCGTTGCTGCCTTCCTCGTCGAGCGGAAGCAGGGCAATGTATTCCTGGCCTTCCACCTCATAAATCGTGAGGACGGCACACTCCAGCTCTTCGTCATTATCGAGTGTCAGTGTTACAGTAAGTGATTCGTTTTCGTTCATAAATGGTCTCCTTTTTTCATTGATAACTTAACTCTAACAAAAAGAAGGATAAAAAGCAAGGGAAAAACATGAGCTGGTATGATCAGTAACTTCCTATTGTTACTGTGCACACCCTACGGGCGTGCACAGTAACGGCATCTGCCCATTTAAAGTCGCCTAAGGCGAGGGGCAGATGCCCTGAGACCATCACTTCAGCGGCTCCGATGCCGTGCAGCGGGGTGCACGGCACGGTCTGATCAGTAACTTCCTATTGACATTGGGGAGAAACACGATAGAATGGAAGAAGGTTCTTAAATTTTGCTGAACAGGAGGGTATTGAATGAAAAAAAAGTTACTGAGCGTATTACTCATTGTCCTGACGGCGTGTTTGCTGCTGGCAGGATGTAAAAAGAATGTGGGTACGCCTGAAGATAATGCCGTACAGGATACAGAGACAGAAGAAGGTGAAGACGAGGGGGAAGAGGAGACTGGCTATACATTTGGTTACAGCTGTATTGATATGGGGAACCCCTATTTTGACACCTTAAAGATGTCCATTGAAACCGCGCTGTCCGAACAGGAGTATCACCTGACAGTCAAGGATCCCGGCACAGATGTAAATGTACAGATTGAGCAGATTCAGGAAATGATTGAGCAGGGTGTGGATGCGGTCTTTTTGTGCCCGGTAGACTGGGAGAAGATCACGCCGGCTTTGGAAGCGCTGAAAGAGGCTGATATACCGGTGATTAATATAGATACACAGGTAAAGGATACAGATTTGATAGACGCTTATGTTGGTTCCGATAATAAAAACGCCGGGTTTCTGTGCGGTGAGGACCTGATGAAGCAGCGTCCGGACGGGGGCAGGATTGTCATTCTGGAGTGTCCGTCCATGAATTCAATTAATGAGAGAATAACAGGCTTTGAGGAGGCGATTGCCAACGGCGGTTTTGAGGTGCTGGCAAGAGCGGATGTCCAGGGAAAAAAAGAGAATGCCAAAAGTGAAATGAAGCGCATACTGGCAGAAAAACCGGAGATAGACGCTGTCATGTGCGGAAATGACCAGGTGGCGCTCGGAGTGCTGGAGGCCGTGGAAGAAGCGGGCAGAAACGATATCCTGATATATGGCGTAGACGGCTCGCCGGGAGTGAAGAGTGAGCTCTCGAAAGCAGGGACCTCCATTGCAGGAACCGGTGCACAGTCGCCCATCAATATCGGTAAAAAAGCCGTGGAAACGGGGATTGCCATCCTGGAAGGCAATGATTATGAAAAAGAAATTTATGAGGAAACATTTTTTATAAATAAGGATAACGTAGAGATGTATGGAACTGACGGCTGGCAGTGACAGCAGGAAGAGAGGACTTCAGATTATGAAAAAAGTACAGGGAAGCCCGCGGCCATTAGGCGTGACAATCGGAACCGAAAGCATGAATTTTGCCGTTTCCGTACCACCGGGGAAGTTATGTGAGCTGCTGCTGTACCGGGCTGGCAGTGCGGACGTTGAGGCAGTATATCCCATGCAGGAAGACCCTGCGATGGGAGAGGTACGCTTTCTTGCACTGGAAGGGCTCAACCCGCAGGAATATGAGTATAATTACCGGATCGGCGGGAAGGTCACTCTGGATCCATATGTGAGGCGCATAACCGGCCACCGTGACTTTGGTCAGAAAGAAGATCTGGAGTCGCATAAAGTACGGGGCGCCTTTCTGACGGGGAACTTCGAATGGGATGAGGACAGAAGACCCTGCATCCCTTATCATGAAGTTATTGCCTACAGTCTCCATATCCGTGGATTTACCATGCACAGTTCTTCAAAGGTAAAGCATAAGGGGACTTATATGGGAGTGGTGGAAAAGCTTCCATATCTGCAGGAACTTGGAATCAACCAGATACAGTGCATGCCCGTCTACGAGTTTGAAGAGTATGCGGGAAAACGAACAAATTACTGGGGCTATGGCCGGGGCTGTTATTTTGCGCCCAAGGCGGCCTACAGTGCTGCGGGAGATGCTGCCGCAGAGTTAAAAGAAATGGTAAAAGCCTTCCACAAAGCAGAAATAGAGGTCATCCTGGAAATGCCTTTTGAGGAGGGCATTCTGCATCAGACCGCTCTGGAATGCCTGCAGTACTATATGCTGGAATACCATGTAGACGGGTTTGTGGTCAATCCCTATCATGTATCATGGGACGGGCTTATGGCTGATCCTCTTTTAAAGGGGGTCAAGATTCTGAAAAAGGAAGAGTGGTTCCAGAATGTGATGCGCCGGTTCCTGAAGGGGGACGAGGGGATGATAGACGATGTGATATGGGCGCTCCGCCGCAACACAAAGGAGGATGGCTGCTGCAACTATATAACCGCGCACACCGGGTTCACCCTGGCGGATCTTGTATCCTATGATGAAAAGCACAACGAGGCTAACGGTGAACATAATCACGATGGTCCCGTCTATAATTACAGCTGGAACTGCGGCGCAGAGGGACCCAGCAGAAAACGCTCCATTATGGAGCTTCGCAGAAATCAGATAAAAAACGCATTCTTTCTCCTGTTGACAGCCCAGGGAACTCCCTGTCTGCTTGCAGGTGATGAGTTTGAAAATACCCAGAAGGGAAATAACAATGTTTACTGCCAGGACAATGAACTATCCTGGCTGAATTGGAATAGACTAAAGAATAATGATTCCTTATTCCAGTACGTAAAAGCGCTGATTGCTCTCCGCAGGGATCATCCCGTGCTGCACAGGCCGGATGCGCTGCTGGGGCTGGATCAGATCTCGTGCGGCACTCCGGATGTATCCTATCACGGGGAAAATGCATGGCAGGTACCGGCAGATGTCTCAAGCAGACAGCTGGGGGTCTTGTACTGTGCAAGCGGGCAGAACGACAATGACTGTTTTATAGCCTACAATATGCATTGGGTTAAACATACATTTGCCCTGCCTGCCCTGCCAAAGAAAAAGAAGTGGTACCGGGTTATGGACACGGCAGAGGGAATACTGGAAAAGCCGCAGCTTCTGGAAAACCAGAAGACAATGGTATTAAAAGAAAGAAGCATCTTGCTTCTGATCGGAAAATAAATACCGGCTGGCAGGAAGACAGGAAGGACGTTAAAGCGGTATGAAAGCAATACGGCATTTTTGTACAATAACCAGACATAAACTATTGGTCATGAAGGAATGCTTCCGGGTGGGCCTGTACTGGCAGGGGCTCTTGCATGACCTTTCCAAATACAGCTGGACAGAATTCAGCGTAGGCTGCAGATACTATCAGGGAAACAGAAGCCCAAACAATGCGGAGCGGGAGGAAAAGGGCCTGTCCAAGGCATGGCTGCATCATAAAGGCCGGAATAAACATCATTATGAATATTGGATTGATTATGGATTAAACGGCGAAAAAGATATGACAGGCATGAAAATGCCGGTCCGTTATGTAGTAGAAATGTTTCTGGACCGCATCGCGGCCTGCAGAATATACAAAGGCAAAGCTTATAAGAAGACCGATCCCCTTGAGTACTTTATGGCGGGGAAGGGACACTATCTGATGCACAAGGAAACCGAGGCGCTGCTGGAAAAACTGCTGGTTATGCTCGCTGAGAAAGGCGAAGAGCCGACCTATCAGTATATCCGAGAGGAAGTGCTTCGCAGAAATAACCGCTATACAAAATCATGCCGGGGGTAGAGGCAGAAGAACATAAATAAGGGGAAACAAAAAGAACGATAAAAAGCCAGCATATAAACGCAGAGGGCAGGTAAGTGCATGCAGAATCCAATTGCACGGGATGCCTTCACCACAGGACATAGGGGTTGTGGAAAGTTTATTTGCTGGCTGTTATGGTTGGGTGATATTCAGATTTGACTTACTGTTTTACATATCTGTTTGGCAGGAATACATTATAAGCAGGGGATATCATTTCTTTTCCGACAATCTTTCAAGCCTCTTTTTTAATGAGGCAATTTCTTCGGCCTGTCTAATTAGCAGAGAATCTTTTTTATCGAGCTGCTCCTTTTGTTCTTTAATTACTTTCTCTTGTTCCTCGATCATATACTGCACCGTGTTGCGGTCGAGTTCAGCAAGTTCCTTAGAATACATATTCATCACTCCCTCGATATTGCGGCACATCTCATAGACATCCTCATACAAACCTCTGAATTCTGGGAACCGCTCAATCAAATCCATTATACGTTCGGGTTCATCAAATGCCAGAAACGAAAGCCAGGCATCCAATCTCTCCGAGCACCTCCTTTCTTGTCTGAATAATCGGAAAATAATCCTTCAGCATTTTAGCCATAAGCAGACTCCTCCTCTGTTAAAATAAATTTTTCTAATTACGGATAACACTTCGAAAATGAAGCACCGGAATAAGATAGAAATCCCGTGGCCTGAAATTGGTATGAACACCAGCCACTTAAGATAAAATCAGAATACCACAGCAAAACTCCAAGGTCAAGAACTACACTGGATAATGAGATGAAAAAAGAACACACTTGAAACAAAACTAAAATGCAGCCTACTTCCATTGGTCGTAACCATTAAATTTCTAAAAAAGTGAAGGAGTCCACATTCCTGGATGAAACATCCGCAGTAGCGTAACATAGGAACGGATGGAAGCGCTGTCTCTATGTTACACTACTATGGTGTCCAAGCAACTACTTCCTTACTCCGGATAATACATTTGATAATCCTGTATGTCGATGAGCACATTCTGCAGATATTTTTTCGCCACATATTTCGCCATAGGAAGATTCATGTCCAGATAATTGCCGCAGTCCCTGGCTGCTGCGCCTGGCACTTCTCCTTCAAATCCAGATATATAACTGAACATATCCCTGATAAGCCCAACGATATCTTCCGGCTGATATTGTCCTGCCAGAAGCAGATAAAATCCGGTCCGGCATCCCATCGGCCCGAAATAGAGCACTTTGTCTTTAAAATCGGGATGGTTCCTCAGAAAGGTAGCGCCGATGTGCTCCAATGTATGAACTTCAGCGGTATTCATAACTGGTTCATCATTTGGGCTGGTCATACGAATATCAAAAGTAGTAATAGGATTTCCGTTTACCTCATCTCTTCTGGAAACATAAAGACCTGGAACCAATTTTAAATGGTCTATTGTAAAACTTGCAATTTTTTCCATAATAATCTCCTTTTTGTATACCCAGGGGCAGCCAACAACCTATGTACTGCGGGTGGATCCACATGCAAGGGATTGGCGGCAGAATCCCCTGGGGTATTAAGTTAATTTAATTTCACCAACTATTATAAAGGCATCTGGTAAATAAGACAAGAAGTAAAAGTTGACGAAAGAAAAAGTAATGATTATACTAAATAAGCAGAGAAATATGATTTACGAAAAAGTATCCTGTAAAATATGTTTATTCATAAGATTATATATCAGGGAGGCAGATAATGAAGTTATATCTTGTTCGCCATGGCGAAACAGCATGGAATAAATTAAAAAAAGTTCAGGGACATTCCGATATTTCCTTGAATGCGTATGGAAGATACCTGGCGGAAGAGACGGCAAATGGGCTGAGGGATATTTCGTTTGCCGCCGCATATACGAGTCCTTTGTCCAGGGCGAAGGAAACAGCGCAACTAATTCTGGCAGGGAGAAATGTACCGTTATATGAGGATATCCGGATCCAGGAAATGGGATTTGGCGTAGCAGAGGGAATGTGCTGCAGGGGCGAGAACAAAGAGCCGGGCAGCGATGAGTTTAACAAACTTTTTACTGACACGAAGAACTATATTGTGCCTGAAGGGGGAGAATCGATCAGACAACTGGAAGACAGGATCCAGGACTTTCTTCAGGAGTTGTATGCCAGAACAGAGTATGAGGATAAAACACTTTTGATTTCTACACATGGAGCCGCCCTCACAGCAATGCTGAACCTTATAAAAGGACAGAAGGATATTGCGAGATTCTGGGAAAACGGAGTACCTGCGAATTGTTCAGTGACTGAAGTTACAGTACAGAATGGAAGAGCAGAAATCATTGAAGAAGGACGGGTGTATTATTAGAAAAAGGCCAGTCGAGAACCGGAGGGCGGAGAAATGCTAGTATTAGTGCACTACTGTACTAGTACCTCGAATAATAATTAACTTGCATTTACAATGCACCAGTCAGCCGGAGTAATTAAAAGAAGGACTGCACAGGCAGCCTGGACATTCCAGCCGAAGCCGGAAGGCTGCGCGTTCTGGAACCAGGAACAGGTATAATCCGGATTATACTTTTGCCTTTGCTGTCCTCCTTTTGCGTTGTAATATCTTCCTATGAAAACGATATTGCATAAGCCGCCCCGCGTTTTGTGAACGCATTCTGCTCCCCTAAAAGCAACCCGCCTAACACCTGTCAAAATACATAATTGGAAAAATATACCAGCAAGAGGCGGTGTATAAATATGCGATAATAGTTGTGTCGTAAAAGGAGGGAAAATAATGCACAAAAGCTTTGGTTATGTTAGGGTATCTTCAAAAGACCAGAATGTAGAACGACAGTTGGTTGCAATGGAATCCCTGAAGATACCGGAAAAAAATCTTTACGTTGAAAAAATATCCGGAAAAGACTTTGACAGGCCCGAGTATAAAAGACTTTTGAAAAACCTGAAAGAGGAGGACGTGCTCTATGTAAAGTCAATTGACCGCCTGGGCAGAAACTATGAGGATATTATTGAGCAGTGGAGATACATAACGAAGGAGATAGGCGCGGACATTGTGGTGATTGATATGCCGCTTCTGGATACCAGAAAAGGAAAAGATCTGGTAGGAACATTGATTGCCGATATTGTACTGCAGCTGCTGTCATTTGTTGCACAGAGCGAGCGTGAAAGTATCCGCCAGAGGCAGGCCGAAGGCATCGCAGTAGCAAAGGCGCGGGGAGTTCGTTTTGGCAGACGCAGCCTGAAGATACCAAAAGCATTTGAGAAAACCTATTGGCAGTGGAAGCGCAATGAAATCAGCGCCAGAGAAGCCTCAAGAAGGCTGAATGTGGATTTTAAAACTTTTAAAAAGTGGTGCAGCCAGAAAGACGGGATGTAAAAATAAGGCAAATAATGCAGAAAAAGGTAGACTTTATTCTGCATTATTGGTAAAATAGTATTAGTTGGATGCATCTTGTGAAGAAAAAGGTAGACTTTATTCTGCATTATTGATAATATAAATTAAAACAGAAATTTTAAAAAATATATGGAAAATTTAGGCATTTTCCTATAAAAAGTCACCTTTTACGATCTAAAAAGTTACGAAATGCACTTGCAGACCAAAGTCTACCTTTTTCTTCACAAGATGCATCCAACTAATACTATTTTACCAATAATGCAGAATAAAGTCTGCTTTAATCCACAGTGCCGTAAGGAGGAATGAACTATGTCAAGAGAAGAGGGGCTGTTAGAATTTTTGGCGCGTTACTATTCACAGTCGATTTAGCGTTCATTCTTTAGGAAGCTCGTAACAGAGCTTCTTTTTCTTTGCCATAATGCA
>NZ_WKZK01000022.1:66054-76173 GCF_009680135.1 Eubacterium sp. BIOML-A2 | reverse complement strand
TAATTAGCGAAGGCGGCTGCGGATCCCAGAAGCAGCCCAATCATGGCCTTGTATCCGGTTCCACATAGGATACCGATTATCCCGGACACTATAATATAAAGAATATAGATAGCTGCTAACTTCCCGCTCTTATTGTCACTCATTCCCATTTTCCTTTTGCTGACAGCTATTCCATTCTCTCTTCGATATCAGAAATTGACCCATACCCGTACATCCGTGTCGTGTTCTCCCTGATAAGAGACGCCAGGTTTCTATTCTGAGCAACGCACTCCTGAACATATTGAGAATACAGCTTTTCCGTGTTTTCACCGTAAGAATACAATTCCCCTCTTTGATACGTCTCTATAGAGGTTTGGCCCGGCGCCTCCTGACATGCACGGATCGGACGCCCCCGCCGTGCGTATTCAGGATGTTCCTGCTCAAATTCTTCCGCCCATTTTACATGTGCAGCAACCGTTTCATCCACGCGCATTTTCCGCTCATCAGAAATTACGGGGAGAACTTTTTTTAATTTTTCAAACTCTTCAGGCGCCGTACTTTCCATCATATACGCATACTTTGCAAACAACAGATTCCTGCCCTCTTCACGGGCTTTGCACAAATCATCGTAATAACTGTCCAATATCTCCTGCGGCCAAACAAGGAACTGACTTTTTCTCATGATATAGAAGGTTTTCCAGTCATCCTGGCAGGATGCCCTTCCGCCCTGATTGTTTACCTTTTGAAACTGTCTCCATTCCTCTTCGACTATTTCTCTTATATTACTCATAATTTTTACCCCATAAGTACCGGTAATGACCGAATCCGCTTATCCTGGATACGGGTCATCACTGCATAGGCATGTTCCTCGAGATAGTCCGATGTACTGCTGCTTATCCCCTGGCTCCACAGTTCTTCTCTTACCAAATCCGCTATCTGCTCCACCATATCAACCATCGGATCTTCCCTGTTCAGTTTATACCGGCACTCTTTCCATTTACCCGAATCCCAGTGACTAACGTCCAAAGCCCCAGCCGCCATATTCTTCAAAAGATCTTTGACCTTGCCAAGCTTTGGCAGTTGTTCCATGCCTCTCCACATCCATTTATAATATGGACAATAAACACGATTCAGAAGAAACACCAGAGATATGGCATTTCTCATGAATTCGTCCAGAGCAAATTTTGCTGCCACAACATCGTGCCTCCACATCATACGTGCATAATTGCACTGTCCAGAATGCGCCATCTTGACTGCACAGGCTGCAATCTTTTTCAGCCTGATGTCTTCAGGATAATAATTGAGAAGCTTCTCACGTATTTCACTAAACATGCCCAGATTATCCTCGAACACCTCTCCGTTTGTCGCTACAGCAAAATAATGTTCTGGAATCCTGAGCCAGTCTGTCAAGTTTTCCGGTACTATATCCCGGGTGAGAAATTTTTGATAAAAGCCCTCAATCTCCAGAATGCCCCGGCGCCCTGCAGACTGTTCTCTAATCAAGTTTGCGCTGACACCTTTGTATTCTTTCGGAAGTGCATCATAGATCTCGGACATGCTCTCCCTGACCTCGGTATATATATTTCTTGGAAACCATACACAAAAAGACGGTCCATAATCATGGTCCATGGAAATCTGATCGTCAAAACCAAAGCACTCTGACCCTTCTCCAACTAGACCGACCGCCGCTTTTTCCATATACTCGGGAAATAATTCCATCAAAATGGGTTTGCCGACATTTTCATAATAATCCCGTGACAAATCCAGGCCTTTCATCTCAACTTCTAATCCGCTCAACTGGCTCATCATTTTTTTCTCCGTTCAGCAAAGCCTGAACGCCCTTACAATTCCGCTCCAGACGCTCATAGTCTGCATTTTTACCATAATACTTCATTGTCTCATTCATTGCCTTCTCGTACATGTCCAGCGATTCCTGCAGATCCTTCTTCAGATAAGCAATATACGCCTTCATGGCCAATACACTGCAATAATGAGCACTATCTCCCTTTCCCTCAAAAAGCTTCAATGCTTCGTCTACACATGCATCTGCCTTTGCAACATCAGGCACTTCACTTCTTAATAACACACCGGCCAGATTGCTGTAAGCGGCTGCACACTCATCCCAAACTTCCGGAATCGTCTTCAGCACGTCGATCGCTTTTTCACAATACCGCATGGCATCTTCACTTTTTCCGAGCTCCAAATATGCCACTGACATATTATTATATAAGGCGCCTCCACGGTACTCTTTTTCCACTCCCTGTTTGCTGTAAGTCTCTTCCACCTGCTGATAAAGTGATAATGCTTCCTTTGGCTTGCCGGCAGCCCGATAGACATTCGCTACATTCAGATAAGTAGTAATTCCTTCTGCACTGTCTCCTACCGCATTCTCTTCGGTAATCTGTATTGCCCTGAATGCGTAGTCCCATGCTTTACTGAGCTGGCTTATGCCGCGGTAATACCCCATCAATTCATTGATGATGGAAAGCTCCACCTTCCATTCATCCTGATTCTGTGCCAGAACAGCCTTTCCTTCAAGAAATGCTGCCGCCTCCTGGTGTTTTCCTTCGGCAAATAATGCATCAGATTTTTCAAGTATCTCTTTAATTACCATCCTTCTTCCTCCCTTTATATCATAAGCTATATATTCAGCTTACTTTTTACTTAGCAATTCCTCTCTGTTCATAGCTCGATAGAAACATCTATGATATACGAACAATGCTCCGATAAAACAAATTAACTCTGTAGTTGGCTGGCCGCTTGCCACACCCTTCATAGCAAAAAGAGAATTTAAAAGGAATGTGATCGGAATATTGAATACAAGCTGCCGAATCGCGAGCATAATCAGTGAATATTGCCATTTCCCCACGGCCTGGCAGAGTGTACTTACCAGCAGTACAATTGCCATAAACGGTGTACAGAGCATATATTTACGCATAATCTGGACACCAGCCTCTATTGTTGCTGCATCATTGATGAATATCTTAATGATACCTGCGCTAAATATCAGAGAAAGTATCATAATTGCCCAAGCAAGTACTTCCGTGATAAGGAACGCACATTTGTTAACACTCCGTACACGCTTGAAGTTCTTGGCTCCGTAATTGTAACCGATCAGAGGCAGTACTCCCTGTGCTACGCCATGAACTGTATAAATGGAAATAAAACTGATACGATTAACAACGCCCCAGCCTGCTACTGCTGCATCGCCATACAAAGAATAAAGTGAGGTCTGTATGATACATCCTGTAGCACCGAGTACGGTCAAACAGCCTGACGGCAGCCCAACCAGTATCACATCTTTTATCAGCTTCCAGGACACACCACCCGGGAATGGTTTCAATGTTATATAAGAAGTCTCACATATCCGGATATAAACAATGATCAGGAAAATCAGCGATACACAGTTAGAAATCAGTGTGGCCACAGCCGCACCTGCAACTCCCATATCTGCTCCGAAGATAAAGATCGGATCGAGGATACAGTTTAACAGGCCTCCCAGCATAAGCCCGCTGCTTGCTGACTTTGCATGTCCTTCTGCACGCAGAAGATTGCTCATAACGATAGAAAGTACAGTAGGAATGCCGCCTATAACAAACACGATCAGCATGTATACAGATGCCGAATCATAAGACTGTGCGCTGGCTCCTGCCACGTAAAGAAGCGGTTTCTCCAGTATTTGGAATATGACGCATATCACAGCCATAAATACAAGGCTGCCCCAGAACCCATGAGAAGAGGCTTTTGATACCCGGTCATAGTCCTTTTCTCCAAGCGCACGTGACATGACGCTGTTCGTACCAATCCCCCAAAGGCTTGAGAACGCATTTAGGAACTGATAGTACGGAAATGCCACTGTAAGTCCTGCGAGCTGCGAAGGATTATTTAACATACCGACAAAAAGTGTGTCCGCCAGGCTGTAGATAATCGTAATGAGTGTACTGGCAAGCGAAGGAAGAACAAATTTAGCCACTGCCTGCGGTACAGGAAGTACCTCAAATACTTCCTTGTTCACTTCTTTTGCCATTTAGAAGACTTCCTTTCCGAAATCATTTCCAGCGGCTGTATTCACCCGTCAGAGAAAAATATTCCACACTGTCAAGAACCAGGTAACGTGCCCCAACAGTCTCTTCCGTATAAGTTGCTTTTACAACTGGGCATTCCATAGCCTTCGCAATGACGTCTTTGTCAGTCACCGACTGTGCTGTCCCCTTAATACGCAGCCATGTCTCCGGTGTGCTGGCGCAAATCTCAAAATCAGGTTTGGCATCTATCTGCCTCGCCATGGCCTTTGTTGTACTGATCGCAATAATCAGCTCATCTTTTATCTCCTCAATGTATGCAAGAGGCCGAACCCTTGGCATTCCATCTTCCGTTGTAGCAAAGAAGAAGAAACCTGCCTCACTTATAAACTTCAGTATCTTTTGATTTAATTCCTTTTTTTCCATAACTAATCCTCCAAAATTAAAGATTTCTTTCACGAAGATCAATAGATTTGCGAGTTGTCAGAACTGGTATATCCCCCGCCGCATCTATTGTTATAATCTCCGCAAGCTGCATAAGATCTTTGTCAACAAAAAAAACATACCCGGATTCCATCGAAATCACATCGTTCGGTTCCGACGAACCAGGAACAAGTCGAAGCTCATCCCGGCATGCATTGCAAGTAGGTTTGATATGCTGGATTTTAAATTTTGTCTGTCCTTTGGATCCAAAAGTTGTCTCCAACATCTTCTTCCCTTCTTTGGTTATCTTAATCATACACTGTCCTCCTTTTCGAAATCTCTTTAAAATACAAGATGAATTTTGGATTTCTGAGAACCAACCATTTCCAGTGCTAGTGCCACTGCTGCAGACCGGCTTCGTACTCCCATGCTGTCAAATATATTAGAAAGATGTTTTTTGACTGTACTAACACTCAGATTCAGTATGTAGGCAATATCACCATTGCTCTTGCCCTGGCAGAGCCAATACATAACTTCCGCCTCGCGTTCCGTAAGTCCATGTCCTTTTAATATTTCCATGTCTGATTCTTTTTCTGGTATTGGCTTAATAATTCTCGATGCTTCTGTGCTGCCGGTTTCCATGATCGTATCACAAAAATAGGCATAATTTTTCCCAATAAGCCATAAATCCTGTCGTTCTCTTGCATCCCAGAACTGATCGAACATATCTCCATTCTGAAAATGCATCGTAACGATACGGGTTAGTGGTTTCTCGGAAAAAATCGCCTGATTAAACTCAACTGGTCTATTACTTTCATCTAAAATCAGTTTATTGAGAAATACAGCACCTACCGTGCTTGACAGTTCTTCAACTGCCGGCACAATATCGCTAAAATAACGCTTTGGTATCATTATCTGATTATGTGCAATTAAAAACATACACGTTCCTCTCTCCCATTAAATCCAGATTAAATAGAAGTCACATCTCATCCAACACGTGGGGGGCTACCTCAGTGGCGGAAAATCTCTCCCCCAAGTGATAACCCCTCACTGCCATTTTTAAATTATTTTGCTGCCGCCGGTGCTTCGTCTAATTTTGGTTCAGCTGCCGGCTGTTTTCCCCATAAGAATACTTTTATCTTACTAAGGAGTATTTTTCTCCAGAAATTAAGCATCGTTCCTACACCCAGAGCTGCGATAATTGTTCCAATCCAAATGCCCTGATAGCTGTGCAGAAATACTAAAGAAAGAATCAACGACGTTGCAACAATACATAAATCAAAAATTCTCTTTACATTGCCCAAAGGTTTCTTAACCAGCCAAGCAAATGCAACCGCCAAAGCATCAGGCGGAATAGCCATAATATCTGCTTCCAAATATGCCATCAATCCTAATCCAAGGATAATAACACCAACAATTACGAATACTAACTGGATATACCATTTATCCGGTGTTCCAAGCGGAGAAATCAACCACTTACTGAAGTCTGTAAAATACCCAAACATAACAGCTGCCGGGAACTGCAGAATATAAACAGCTTTAAATTCCTTACGATAAACTATTGCTTCAATGATAATATAGCATCCATATGCAATCCATGTTCCTGTACCAACGCTGATATTCAGGATTCTGCCGACTACATAAGGCAACGTTGTGACTGGTGAAACACCAAAATTAGAATTTACGGCAAATGCAATACCGAGACTCATAATCCACAAACCAATCACATAGGTCAGCAAGCGCTTAATACTCATTGGCTTGCCCAAAAACTTTACTTTACTCATTATTAGGAGTCCCCCTTTTCAGTTCCGCCTATCTTACAAATCAGGCCATAAGACCTAAAAATGTCACGGATAACCTCCATACGCTCATCTGATGGGGATTCCACCTCTTCTCCCAATGGATATTCCCGTCCGAGACCTGTGTACTTGCCCATTCCCATACGGTGATAGGGCAGGATATGAATCTCTCTGGCACCTATCTCTTTCGCATACCTAGCAGTCGCGTCCATGTTTTCGTTTGTATCATTCGCACCCGGAATAACCGGGATGCGAATGATTACTTCTGTATTCGTCTCATCCATAATTTTACGAAGATTATCCAGAATCAATTCATTGGATACTCCTGTCAGTTCCTTGTGGGCTACCGGATCCATATGCTTCACATCATAGAGAGCCAGATCCGTATATCTTAATACAGGTTCAAATTTATCCCATGCCACATATCCACATGTCTCTATAGCTGTATGGATATAATTGTCCTGACATTCACTAAAAAGTTCTTCTAGAAATTCTGGATGCATCAAAGGTTCGCCACCGGAGACGGTAATACCTCCTCCATTAACAAAGAATGGTTCATCATGTAAGATTACATCCATTACCTCATCAACAGTCATCGGTTTACCGACTTTCTCAAGTGCCCCTTCATAGCAGGAATGTTCACAAACGTCTTGATCTTCGCATGTAACGCAGACATCGTGATCAAAGATTGGGTTATCCCCCATCTTCTCCGGCAGCTTAACCGCACCTTTGGTGCAAAAGTTTACACAACGATAACAATGTACACAAGTGCTAGGGACATGGATAATATCGGATCTAAAAACCTGTGACTCCGGATTTGCACACCATTGACAGCTCAGCGGGCATCCCTTTAAAAATACGGTTGTCCTTACACCAGGACCGTCCTGGATAGAAAATCCCTGGATATTAAATACAAGGGCTGTTAAATCACTCATAATCTCTCTCCCTATTATTTACTCAAACATTGTAATCAAAGCATTACCATGTCTGGCTGGTACGTGCAATAATCTCATCCTGTACAGCATCTGCCAGTGTTACGAAGTAAGCACTGAATCCTGCAACACGTACGATGAGGTCTTTGTTCTCTTCCGGATTTGCCTTTGCTGCCAACAGTTTTTCCTGTGTTACACAGTTGAACTGTATCTGGTATCCGCCTTCATCGAAGTATGTCTTCAGAAGAGTCAGGAATTTGTCGATATTCTCTTTACCGGTCAGGGCTGTTGGGTGGAACTTCATGTTAAAGTGAGTAGATCCATAAACTACCGGGTCAATCAGTTTAACTGCAGAGTGGATAACTGCTGTCGGTCCACTTGTATCTGTTCCAGGTGTAGCGGAAAGTGTAGCATCCGTAAATGTCTCGCCTGCTTTTCTTCCATCCGGTGAAGCCCAGCTTCTCATACCAAACGGATAATGTCCTGTTACTGAGTATGCAGAAGGTGTAATTGTCGGACGCCCCATGTAGTCAGGTCTGCGGTTATGGATTTCAGCGAAATCAGCATGTAACTGACGTCCAAGTAAATCTACATAATCATCATCGTTGCCGTACTTCGGAGCTTTCTTACACATGTTCTGGATATCTTCATATCCTTCCCAGTTAGCTGCAACTGCTTCAACAAGCTGTTTCATGGTGATTACTTTGTCATCATAAACAAGTTTCTTGATTGCTGCCAGACAGTTTGTTGTATCAACATTACCAGAGATACAGATTCCATCACCCCAGTTGTATCTAGCGCCACCGTCTACAACGTCCATACCTCTTGCAAGGCAGTCATATGTAACTGCGGAAAGCAGCGGACACGGGAAGTCTCTCATAACGTTCCACTCTAATGTAGAGATATCACGGCAGATAATTTCCCAATATTCATAATATTTCAATAACTGAGCATAGAAGTCATCCCATGTCTCACACTCGCAAGGATCGCCGTAAGCTGGTCCAATGCGTTTGCCGCTCTTGAAGTCAACGCCGTTTGAAAGCATGAATTCGAGAGGTTTGTACATATTGAAACGAGCTTCCCAAGCACCATCTGTGTAACCCGGAATAACGGACTGTACACAACCTGAAACAGCCTGGTTACGGATGTCTTCGATTGGGCCGTGCTCATGGAGCAGACGACGTTTCATAGCAACTTCCTGGCCATGGAATGATGGCTGTCCAATACCAGTAGCAACAAGTTCGGCACATTTAACAAGGAACCTGTGTGATAATTTATTGTGATACATACAAGCGAGAAGCGGTTCCGGACACTGTGCACGGCGCTGTGCTTCTACTACCAGATAATCAAGTTCATTTGTTCCGTCGTCGCCGGTCTTCGGATCAAGTCCGCCGATGGTCAGCTGCTGAGCGATACGGCTTGAGTTCCACAGAGCAAGCTCAGGTGACATAACGAAGTTCTGTGTATTAACTTTCAGGAACCAGAACTGGATTAAGTCGATAACTTCGTCGTCTGTGATACGTCCAGCATCGATATCATCTCTGTAGCAACGATACATATACTGTGGGAAACGAAGCGGTGCATGGTCAACTGTCATACACAGGTTCTGCCATCCGCCCATGGTGATGAACCACAGTGCCTGGATTGCTTCCTTGAATGTACGTGCCGGATTGCCTGGTACCCAATCACATGTCTCAGCCATTTCTTCTAACTCAGCCTTGCGTGCAGGATCAGTTTCAACTGCTGCTGCTTCTCTTGCTGCGTCTGCATAGCGATGTGCCTGAAGAATCAGAGCTTCACAAGAAATGATACAAGCCTCGTAGAATTCCCATTTCTTATAGTCAGGCATTGGAATCGTTGATTCATTGAATGTGTTTTCGTCAGGAACTTCACCAGCTAATGGGTCCGGACGGTCAACATTCCATATTTTCAATCTTGACTGATAGTCTTTACATTTTGCAATAATTGAATTTAAACCTTCATTAATAACTGTATCGTGATCCGGGAATGTTGTTGTACCCATATCATCGTCAAAGTTAAGGCCTACACCAACATCAATCAGTTCCTGAACATCAAGTCCGTAACGATCTTTAATAATCGGACGAACACGGTCTTTAACTGCATTTCCTACCCAGAACTCACCACATTTTCTGATGATCTCTTTTTCTTCTTCTGTTGCGATAGCTGAACCTCTCTGGAAAGCAAATTCATCGCGGTCAATTGCCCACTCAAACTCTCTGAACGGCTGGAAATAACTTCCGTATGTATAGTCTGTCAGATGTCCACAGATCGGATTGTCATCAATCCATACTTTTTTCTCGCGGCTTAAGCGGTCAAATACCATAGCTTTCAGCATGTTCGGGCTCTTTGTAAAGCCGTATTTCTGATAAATATCAGTCTCGATAATAAGTTTACGAGTATCAATGTGTGGCTCTGTAGCAAATAATTTTTCCTTTGCCGCTTTCAATCTCGGTGTTAAATCATCCCTCTTAGTGTAATTAAGTTTGATCTTTCTAGACATTCGTCTACCTCCTTTTGAAAATGTTAATACGTTTCTAACTGACTTAATAATAAACGAATATCTAGTTTTTCACCATACTACTTTCGGCTACTTTTTTTGTGTATATCGCCGGAAAATAATAAATACGCAAAAATGTTTTGTCAATTTTACACAAATAAATCCACCAAAGTACACTTGCCGAGCCCTATACTTAAATATTATACATATTACGCCAAAAAATCAAGCAATACTAGTGAAATTTGCACATCTCCCATATCCGCCTCCCGTCAAAATAACACGCTTCATCAATAGCCGTCACACGGTTACTGTTCAGACCGTGCCGTGCCCCCCGCTGCACGGCATCGGAGCCGATAAAGTGATTGCCGCAGGGGATACAAATGTGGTCATCTGCCGGGCGTTCAGGGAAATGGAGCCGCTTATCCATTTTCCTGAAGCCCGGCAGA
>NZ_WKZK01000022.1:0-65902 GCF_009680135.1 Eubacterium sp. BIOML-A2 | reverse complement strand
CTGCGTCGCCCCCATCCTCATCTTGCCGACTTCTATTCATACCGCACCATCTCGCGTTTCAAGCGCTGCATGATTTTTTTCTCAAGCCGCGAGATATAGGACTGTGATATTCCCAGCAGATCCGCCACTTCTTTCTGTGTCTTTTCCTCGCCTTCCGGGTTATCGAGGCCAAAACGCATTTTTACGATCAGCTTTTCCCTGCTGGACAGCTTATTGATGGCTTTGATCAAAAGCTTTCTTTCCGCTTCGTTTTCCAGATCCTTATATATGGTATCCTCGTCCGTACCGAGAATGTCCGACAGCAGAAGTTCATTTCCGTCCCAGTCTACGTTGAGAGGCTCATCTATGGATACCTCCATCTTGGTTTTACTATTTCTGCGCAGGTACATGAGGATCTCATTTTCAATGCACCGGGATGCGTAGGTGGCCAGCTTGATTTTCTTCGTAGGGTTAAATGTATTGATGGCCTTGATCAGACCGATCGTCCCTATAGAAATCAGGTCTTCCACTCCGACTCCTGTATTGTCGAACTTTTTAGCTATGTAAACGACCAGACGGAGATTGTGCTCAATCAGAAGCTTTTTGGCTTCCTGGTCATACTCGGAACCGAGATGTTCTATCACTTCTGTTTCCCGTTCTGTCTCCAGCGGGGCCGGCAGCACCTCGGATCCTCCAATATAATGTATTTCTTTGTGGTTAGGGAAGAAAATGCTTCTGATGTCTGGTATTACTTTCAGTTTAAACTGCTGGGGTACTGCTACTTTTACAACCATTTTATATGCCTCCTAATATGTCAGGATTTAAAATCATCTGATATTCCTCTTCTTCTGAAACATGCTCCTCGCAGACGCCTATAACCGGCCTCTCGATCCACCGTTCCTCCTCCAGATGAATACACATTTTCCGAATTCTGAAAACCGGCATAATACTTTCCTTTCCGACCGTTCGGTACGGTATGTAATGGAAACCGTTTTTCATGTCGTCATCTGTCAGAATGGATTTTGCCAGAGCTTTATCTACTACACTTACCGGTTCTCTCGACACACTGTCCTCCAAACCGTTTCCCGTGTCAATTAACGCTTTTACTTTCTGTTCGCCTGCACTGGTATACAGCGTAATCTCACATATCTTTGCCTGCAGAGTCCGCAGTCTGATCAGGAATTTCCAGATTCCCCGTATCAGATAATAGCTGCCCACGGCTGCCGCAAAAAACAGGCTTCCCGCGCGCGCATAGGGATGAAATGCCTGCAGAATCCCCCCGTACAGAAATGCTGCGATATACAACAAACCAAATGCTTTCCAAAATTGCTTTTTTCCTTTGATCTTTAATCCTGTTTTTATCATGAATGTATTGATAACCGCGTGGAATATGATTAATTTTATGACACCCGGCATCGGCACAACTGTCACTGCACATGTCAGTACTGATCCCAATGCTCCGCCCAGAAAGATGCGTCCACGTGTGGTAGGACATTTCAGCACCTGGTTCACTGACAAAAGCAGAAGGGAATCCATCATAAAATTTACAAGAAACAACACGTCTATGTATAATTCATAGTACATGTTCCACCCTCTTTCTCGTTGGTACCATTGGGCACTCAAGCAAGACTTATTATATATTGCATGTCACTGAAATTTTGTCAGATGTTGACGGGAAAAAAAGAAATTGTTTCGACAATCTCACAAGAATCTAATAGAAAGGCTTCCCTGAGAATTTGCTGTAGAAAGAACAGGCAGGAGCTCCGCGGGGCTCCTGCCTGTTTTTTCTTATTGTAACCAGCCTGTCCGGTCTTATTTCTTAAAGAAATCCGGAATCTTAATGGACTGCTCTTTTACTTTACTTGACGGTGTTCTGGGCTGATCCAGGGTCGGCATTGTGCCGCCTGCCGGTCTGCCCGCCGGTCTCGGAGATGCTGTTCTGCGCTCCGGATCAATTGCACTTCTGCTTACCACATCGCCTGACGGAAGAATCGATCCCACCTTCTGCTGGCCTTCCAGTCTTGCTTTTAACTTGGAAGAACTGCCGCCTACGTTATGTAAGCCGGTTGCGATAACAGTAATTGTTGCCTCATCGGATCTGGAGTCATCATACATAGCACCGAAGATGATATTTGCATTCTCACCTGCGAGTTCCTGAACATACTCAGCAGCATCGGATGCATCCATGAGTGTAATATCTCCTGAAATATTGATAATAACGTGGGACGCTCCCTGGATGGTTGTCTCCAGAAGCGGACTGGCAACAGCCTGCTTTACAGCCTCCAGCGCCTTGTCGTCTCCGCGGCCTGCACCGATACCGATGTGCGCGATACCCTTGTCCTTCATGACGGTCTGAATATCCGCGAAGTCCAGGTTGATCAGGGACGGCACATTGATCAGGTCGGTAATACCCTGAATACCCTGCTGCAGCACTTCGTCCGCCTTCTTCAGGGCTTCCGGCATTGTAGTTCTTCTGTCCACTACTTCAAGCAGCTTGTCATTCGGAATGACAATCAGCGTATCCACGTTCTCTTTTAGCTTGTCAATCCCCGCAAGGGCGTTGGCCATACGGGTCTTCGATTCAAAACGGAAGGGCTTTGTTACGACGCCTACCGTCAGGGCGCCCTGTTCTTTTGCGATACGTGCAACGACCGGAGTTGCTCCTGTTCCTGTTCCGCCGCCCATACCACATGTTACGAATACCATGTCAGCGCCTTTCAGTGCGGCAGATATCTCTTCTGAGCTCTCCTCTGCAGCCTTCTCCCCTACTTCCGGCTGCGCACCAGCACCGAGCCCCTTTGTGAGCTTCTCGCCTATCTGCATTAAAGTTGGTGCTTTACATAACTGGAGTGCCTGTTTATCTGTATTAATCGCTATAAATTCGACACCTGCAATCTGCTCATCGATCATGCGGTTTACTGCGTTATTACCGCCGCCGCCGACTCCGATAACAATGATTCTTGCAGCTGCTTCTGATTCGTTGGTTTTAATTTCTAACAAGAGTATTTCCTCCTTTGTCGTCCTATTAATATTATTTTATACATCCCTTATGCTTGAACGATATAATTCAATAAGTATATAATATAGTCTTTTCGGTAAATAATCAATAGATATTTGTGTATTTTCTGATTTTTTTATTCAATTCACGGGCCTTTTATTTTCTTCTGCCAGGTCCCTGAAAGGCTTTTTTTATGGGGTTCTGGAAACATCTTCCATGTGGCTGGTACAGCAACTCATCTCCCTTTCCTTACTCCGGGGCCGGTTCCGTACCTAATGGTTCCTCCGGATTGTCTGTTTCCGGAACAGAATCCTGGTTCTCTGTGTCCTGTGGTTCCGTCACATTCTGTCCATTGTCCTGGCTCTCTTCCCCGCCCGTTATATCCTGCTGTCCTTCTGCTGCCTGTCCGTCGTCCTGCCCTTCGCTCTCTGCCCCTTCCTGTGCTTCTTTCGGCACAAAACGCACCGCCTTGTCTGTGGCATCATAATTCTCCAGGTGCAGGGTGCCCTGCTTGTCCGGATACTGTTCTGTCAGTTTCTGCAGAATCGGCGGTACCTGCGCGAGCCGTACTTCGTAATTCGTCTTTCCCAGCAATACCTCAACATTGCCGAAATACAGGTTTAGGTCGCTCCCTGAGCAGGTAATCCGGTCCGGCGAGAGCTCGTACTTTACCAAAAGCTGCGAGATTTCCACAATACGCTTAAATACATTCTTATCGGAAACCGGCAGAACCTTGCCCAGTTTTACCTTAGAAGCATCCACTTCCATGCCCTCTATATAAGCCGCAGAATCTATCTTCTCCACGGTGGACAGCACAGCCGTACCGTCTTTGTCAAAGTAAAGGTACTGGTTGTTATAGTCAATATAACCGCTTATCTCCTTTTCTTTCACGGTAACCCGTATGGCCCAGGGGGCCCTGAACGAGATCTTTGAGGACTCTACCACCGGCAGCTGTTTCACATCTGCCTTATTATACTTCCACCAGACGTAAACCGAATTCACGGCATACTTGTCTTCCCGGAGCCAGCCGATGACATCATTTTCCGTGCAGTACTTGTTTCCTTTGACCTCGATCTTTTGTATATGAAAAAGAAGCAGAAAGGCAAATACAATAATTACAATACCAAGAATAAATGTCAGCAGTCCAAGAAATACTCCCCGCCGTTTTTTCTTTTTACGCTCCGGCGGACGGTATCCTTCCTTATATAATACTTCGTTTATATATGCCTCATCATCGTATTCTTCATATCTTTCACGTCTGCTCTTTTTTTTACGTTTCATCTGTCGTCCTCCTTTGTATTCTCTGCCCTATTCTATCAGATTGGAAACACTCAGCACAAGCCCCATTTCCAAAAGCAGAAACATAACAGATGTGCCCCCATAGCTGATAAAGGGAAGCGTTATACCAGTATTCGGGATCGAATTCGTTACAACTGCTATATTCAGGATCACCTGAATCATCATATGCGCCATTGCGCCGGCGGCAATCAGAGCCCCCATCAGATCCTTGGCGCGGGTTGCTATGACAAAAAAACGCCAGATCAGAATCAGGAAAAGCAGAATAATCAGGCTTGCCCCCACAAGGCCCAGTTCCTCGCATATGATGGAAAATATCATGTCGTTCTGTGCTTCAGGCAGAAATCCCAGTTTCTGTACGCTTTCTCCCAGGCCCCTGCCGAACAGGCCGCCTGAACCGATGGCATACAGGCCCTGCAGGGTCTGATACCCCTTTTCATAAAGCTCCGGATTCCTCCAGATGGCCAGCCGTTCCAGACGGTAGCTTTCCAATGCCAGAAAGATACCCATAAATCCGCCGGCGGCCACGATCATCCAGACAAACTGCGCGTATTTAGGGCTTGCCACAAAGATCAGCACCGCTGCGATTCCCATAATAATAATCGCAGTACTCAGGTTGCTGGCTCCAACCAGCCCTACTATAGGGAGAACCGGGACCATTACCTTTATGAGCGTTGTAAGTTTCCCCATTTTTTTTGCATTTTTCGTAACCAGGCAGGCCAAAAACAAGATGACGGCAACCTTAGCAAACTCCGACGGCTGAAATGAAACAGGCCCTAAAGACAGCCATCTTTTGGACCCATTGTACTCGTCTCCTATAAACATAACTGCAACCGATAACAGTATCGCCGTCAGGTAGCCCAGGCCTGCCAGGGGTACCCATTTGTGATAATCAATTTTCGCCACGATCATCATGCCAACCAGTCCCAGTGCAGTTGCAAATCCCTGTTTTTTCAGGTAATAAAAAGAATCGTGGAATTTTACCCGCCCATTATAGGCACTGGTGCTGTACAGAAGAACCAGCCCTATGATCACCAGAAGTAACACAACAATCAGCAGTGTATAATCATACCGCTTCTTTTTAGCAGGATGCTCCAATATAAATTCACTCCTTATAACTGATTTACAAGTTCTTTGAATTTATCTCCACGTTCTTCATAATTCTTAAACATTCCCCAACTTGCGCAGGCAGGGGACAGAAGTACAGCGTCACCGGGCCGCGCATATTTTACGCAGGTTTCCACTGCCTCCTCAAACGTATCTGCAAGGATAATATCGCAGAAACCAAGACGTTCTGCTGTCTCTTTAATCTTTTCTCTTGTCGCTCCCAGCAGCACAAGCTTTTTTACTTTGCCGTCAAAAGCCTGAATCCATTCATCATAAGAGGATGCTTTGTCATATCCGCCCCCAATCAGCAGCGTGGGGCGCTTCATCGCCTGAATCCCTTTAATGGCAGCGTCCGGATTGGTTCCCTTGGAATCGTTATAGTATGCAACTCCGTTCTTTTCCGCAACGAACTCGATCCGGTGCTCTACCCCCGGGAATTCCTTCACGGTCTTCCGAATAATCTCCATCGGCACTCCATACGCCGCAGCCATAGCCGCCGCAGCCATTACGTTTTCATGATTATGTGTGCCCAGAAGCTTCAATTCATCTATATGGCAGACCGCCTCCGGTGTCCCATCTATACTGCAGACAATGCTTCCGCCTTCCAGATATATTCCCTTCTCTAGTTTACGCTGGCTGCTGAAATATAGAACCTTTGCGTTCACTTTTTCCGCAAAACCTCTTGTCACCTCGTCCTCATAGTTCAGAACACATGTATCTTCCCCGGTCTGGTTTCTCGCTACATTCAGTTTTGCTGCAATATAGGCCTCCATCGTGTGGTGCCGGTTTAGATGATCCGGCGTAATATTGAGAACAGCGCTTACTTTCGGACGGAAGGTATGTATGCTCTCCAGCTGAAAACTGCTCATCTCTGCCACAATCACCGAATCTGCCCTGGTGTCCAGCGCAATATCTGTATAAGGGTTTCCTATATTCCCCACCACAAAAGTACTGTCCCTGTAATTTTTCATGATCTCCCCGAGAAGCGCTGTGGTGGTCGTCTTTCCATTGGTACCGGTTATGGCAAGCACATCCCCCTTCCCTGAAACAAAGGCCAGCTCAATCTCGCCCCATACAGGAATATTCTTTTCTCTCATCCGGCCTACGACAGGAAGATCCGTTGGCACGCCCGGGCTCATAACGGTGAGATCCAGTGTCTCCAGAACCGCTTCCGGAAGCTTCCCAAATATCATCTTAACGCTGCCATTTATACCATCCAGGATTTCTTCCCTTATCTGCTTCTCGTCCAGAGACGCGTTGCCGTCATAAAGGATCACGTTGGCGCCCTTTTTTACAAGCAGACGGCTTGCCGCCACGCCGCTGATCCCTGAGCCGAACACCAGTACATTTTTTTCTTTTAAGTCCATGATTTATACCCCCATCAGCCCGATCAGACACAGGATCGCCGTCACAATGGAGAATACGGCAACCACCCTCGTCTCAGACCATCCGCACAATTCAAAGTGATGATGGATCGGCGCCATTTTAAAGAATCTTTTTCCGCCTGTCTTTTTAAAATAGGTGACCTGGATCATGACCGAAGCCACTTCTACAAGGTAAATCAGGCCTACAATGATAACAAACAGCGGCATCTGCATCATATATGCCGTTCCAATGACAAAACCTCCCAGTGCCAGAGAACCTGTATCTCCCATGAACACGCTGGCAGGATATACATTAAATAGAAGGAATCCAAGCAGCGCCCCCACTACCGCACAGGTAATCGGCTCCACCCCGCTCTTCGTTCCGATTGCCACAACGGTAAAAAATGTCGCTACCAGCACGGTTACACTGGAAGCCAGGCCGTCCAGGCCGTCCGTAAAATTTGTGCCGTTTACGGTTCCAATCACCGCAATAAACATAAGCGGGATCGCGACCCATCCGATATCCCAGTACCTGCCGCCCGAAAACGGAAGCAGCAGCGTAAGCGGAATCTTTGCGACCTTAATAATATAGTAGGCAAAGATTGCGGTCACCACAATCTGAAGCGCCATCTTTTGTTTCGGATACAGCCCGTCGGACCGTTTCATTACCACTTTTAAATAGTCATCCAAAAATCCGATCAGTCCAAAGCCTATGGTTAAAAACAAAATCGGAATAATATTGGGATAATCCTTCACATAAAACAGGGAGGTAATGATCACGCTGCCAAGGATAATGACACCGCCCATCGTCGGGGTACCTGCTTTTTTCAAATGAGACTGTACGCCGTCCGTTCTCTCGGTCTGCCCCATCTTCAGTTTTCTAAGAAACGGTATTACCACTGGTCCCATGAGTAAACTCAATACAAATGAAATCAATACCGGAATCGCTAAATGATAACTCATACACACACCTCTTCATCTCTTTTGTTAACGGAAATTCGCTCCATACTCTAACTACTTTCGTGTCCTCCCGGCCCGCAGCAGAACACCTCATTCAGTATACCTCATTGGCTGCTGTTTTTCAACCAAAACTCTCTCTCGTTCCCTGACAGAACTCTTTCATTTTTTCTGCTTAATCCGCTATATTTTCTTCCCCTGTACCGTTCTCTTCTGCCTCATCCTGTGCGATTTCCTTTTTTTCTATCCCCAGATACGGCAGGACATTATCGTATATGCTGCGTACCACCGGTGCGGCGATTGTTCCTCCATAATACACGCCCTGCGGGTTATTGATCAGTACCATGCAGAGCACTTGCGGATTTTCTGCAGGCGCGAATCCTAAAAAAGATGAAATATACTTATTAGCGCTTCTAGGCAGTGTCTGAGATGTCGCAGTCTTGCCGCCGATGGTATAACCTTCGATATAGGCATTCTTTCCTGATCCTTCTGAAACAACGCTTTCCAGAAGCATCCTCATAGTTGCGGAAGTCTCCTCAGACACAATTCCCTTCTTCTCTTTATACTTTAATTTTTCAATCTCATTCCCCTCTTTATCCAGTACTGCCATCCCTAAGTGCGGTGTTACTCTCCTGCCCCCGTTTACAAGAGAACTGACTGTTGTCGCCAGCTGAATCGGCGTAACCTGAAATGACTGCCCGAAGGAGATTGTGGCCAGTTCCACCGTACCGATATCTTCCTTCTTATGCATAATGGTTCCAGCCTCTCCCGGCAGGTCAACATTTGTCAGGCTGAGGAGGCCGAACTGTTTAAAATAATCATAAAATTTATCGGAACCGAGCCTGAGCCCGATATCGATAAATACAGGGTTGCAGGAGTTCTGTATCCCCTGTACAAAGGTCTCGGCGCCATGGCCGCCCACCTTATGACAGCGTATTTTTCGGTCCTCCACGACTCTGTAGCCGGGGCATGAGAAGTTATCACTGAGGCTGACAACGCCTTCCTCGAGACATGCAGAAGCCGTAATGATCTTAAATACAGAACCCGGTTCATATGTGTCGTTGATGCATCCATTTCTCCACATACGGTTCAGCTCTTCCTGTTTCTGTTCGTCCGTCAACGTGTCCATATCTGTCCCTGTATTTAGTATATACGGCTCGTTCAGATTAAATTCCGGAACATTGACCATTGCCAGTATTTCACCGTTCTGTGGATTCATCATCAGCACGGAAACGCTGTCAGCCTGTTTTTCTTCTTTTACTTTCAGGGCCGCCTGCTCACAGAACGACTGTATATTGTAATCCAGGCTTATCTGCAGTGTATTTCCCGCCACAGGTTCAATTCGGTCCTCCGCAATTCCCTCCAGTTCAATTCCCCTCGCATCCGTCACAGTCAGGATCGTCCCATTTATTCCTTTGAGGTACTCTTCATACTTCACTTCCAGGCCGATGATCCCCTGGTTATCACCGCCTGTAAATCCCAGTACTTTTGAGCCAATCTCATCGTAGGGGTAATAACGCTTAAAATCTTCGTCTACTTTCACGCCGGCCAGATTATAATTGCGGATTCTGTCTCCCACTTCTTTGGCCACATTTGTTTTTACTTTTTCCATCGAAGAGACTTTTTCGACCCTCTTGCGCACAGTCTCCTCATCCAGCTCCAGCTCCTTCATCAGCGTCTGGATTACCAGTTCCGGATCTTCTATCTGATTGTGTATTACGGAAATCGTACAGACCGTCTTATTTGTGGCAAGCACTGTCCCATTTCTGTCCACGATTTCTCCTCTGGCCGCTTTGATCTCCCGCTCTCTCTCGTGAAGTGATTCCGCTTTTTTCTGGTAGTATTCTGCATCGAATACCATGAGATATACAAGGCGGCCGATCAGTGCCAGCAAAATGACAGATGCACAGCAGAATACGACAAGTATCTTCCTTTTATTATATGTTTTGTTCTTCATAAATAAATAACCTTACAAAAGACATTTTTATAACATATTACATCTTTTGTAAGGTTATGCGTATTCTATTCCGTTGGCTGACCGGCCGCCCAGTCATCCAGGTCCGGATTGTAGTTTTCATCTATATAGGAGCCGTCTGCATTATCATAAGTATCCTCATAGGCAGAATCAAAATTCTCGTACTCTGTCTGCTGGGGCTGTGTGCCCTCCTGTACGGTTCCTACCGTAGCTGCAGTATATCCCTCCATTGTTGTGATGCCAAGATAAGGAAATGCCTGCGCCATGATTTTATTTGACAACTCCAGAACATAGCTGCTTGTGGACTGATCCGGCACGTTTGGCTCGTCTATGACCACATATACAACGACCTCCGGATTCTCCTGGGGAGCGTACCCTATAAAGGATAGCAGATACTTTCCCTGATCACGCGGCAGTTTTTCGGCAGTACCGGTCTTTCCTCCGATATCATAGCCCTCCACTGCGGCGCCCTGTCCTGTTCCGGTAGTCATAACCGCCTTCATATACTGTTTGACCGTGGTCGATGTTTCAGAAGAAATTGTCTTTCTGAGGAGTACCGGATCCTTGGTCTCAATGACCTTTCCGCTTTCATCCTGGATCTGTTTTACTACATGGGGTTCGTAGTAATACCCTCCGTTGACCAGAGAGGAAAATGCCGCCGCCATCTGCGTCATAGTCACATTAAATCCCTGCCCAAAGGAATTGGTTGCCAGGTCTGTAATTCCCATTGTCTCTTCCGTATAGACAAGAGGTGACGTTGAGGCTTCTCCCGGCAGGTCTATCCCCGTATATTCACCGAATCCGAAAATATGCTGATACCTGGTGAAATCCTTGATTCCAATGGACTCAGCCATCTGCATCAGTGCCACATTGCAGGAGTTTGCCACTGCCTGTTCCACAGTTTCCGGGCCATGCCCTGTCCGGAGATGGCAATGGATATCATAATCTCCGACATGCAGATAGCCGCCGCAGACATAGTTCTCATCCCCCTTTAATGCCCCCGTTTCCAGTCCTGCCGCTACCGTAAAAGGCTTTGCTGTAGAACCGGGCTCAAACGCATCGCTGACACAGAAATTCCTCCACAGCGCATTCATTGCTTCAAGCTGTTCATCATCCGACATTTCTTTCAGCTGTTCTTCCGAATATAAGCCAGTCAGGTCTCTGGGATTATTCAGGTCAAAATTCGGATAAGATGCCTCGGCCAGAATCTCCCCTGTATTGGGGTTCATGATTATGACTGCTGTATTCTTACTTCCGGGTTCCCCTTCCCGCTCCTGTCCGGTATGCGCCTCGTTGAATTCTCTAATGCACTGCTCTACAATACTCTGCAGCGTCATATCTATCGTGGATACGACCGTACTGCCATTCTTTGCCGGCTTCACCGTGCGCTCTACCGTAGACTTGCTGTCAAAGTAACCATATTCACGGCCATCGGTCCCGTTCAGAATCGCATTGTATGCGCTCTCAATTCCGACCGCGCCCTGATTGCCGGATACGGTAAATCCTACCACATCGCTGGCCAGGGAGTTGTATGGATATGACCGGTTATAATCGTCTTCCAGCCAGATTCCCTTGACATTCGGATTCTTTTTCTTATCTTCCTCTATCGCCTCAAATTCCTTTGCCTTCTCGTAGGATACGCCCTTTGCCAGTATTTCATACCTGCTTTCCGGCTTTTCCTTTATAAGGGTCCGGATCTTTGATTCCTTGATTCCAAAGCAGTCTTCCAGCACTTTAATCGTGGGCTCTATATACTCATCGTCCGATACCATCACATTAACATCCAGGATGACATTGTACACTCTCTCGCTGGTGGCGATCTTGGTGCCGTTACGGTCCACAATATCTCCCCGTTTATAAGGGATTACTCTGCTGTCATACTCCTGCTGGTCAAGCACAATCTTGGTATATTTATTCCCCTTAGAGGCATTAATATAAGTAATTCTCCCTACAAGAACAATAAAAGCCAGTATGATTGCCATGAACAGCATTACCAGCTTTTTTTGCATCCTCTTCGGAAATTTTTTAGTTAAAAATTGAAATCTATTTTTTCTTTTACGTTTTGCCATAGTTGTTATCCTTAATCTGATACGTCTCTGGATTTCGCCAGAACACCGTCAGATGGTATGTCATTGTACTGCTTTACATAGTCGCTTGTAGGGCTCTCATACTCCACTACATTGCCCTGCGCCGCATATACCATTCCCATCTCATTCATGGCTTTGCTGCGTATCTCCTCCAGATTTACGGAGTCCGCCGCTGCGTTATACGCCGTATCATTCTCGTCTGTCAGGTCTGCAAGCTTCTCCTGCAGCACTGAAATGTTCTCTGACCTGTTTACAATGTCTGACTGCAGTTTCAGATATGCAACACATATAAAAACTGCACAGACTGCTGCTGCTACCAGAAATACCGCGTAAGCGGGGCTCATATTCATAGCTCTTTTCCGGTTTTTTCGCACCTGGCGGCTTGTCCTTTCCGGACGCTGCGGCCGCTCCTCTGGCATTCTCTTTGGCAGGACTTCCGGCTGGCGTACTGTATTACCATAAACATATGCCTGTCTATGGCTGCTATTCATGCTGTCTGATCTTCTGTATGCGGTAACTTGTCTTCTTGCAGCCATGATCGTCTGCCCCTTTCCTTGATGCTGTTCCGCCAGGCTCTCCCCTTCCTGACGGAGCTCTATTTGCTATACTCCTTATAAATGCAGCTTCCCCACAATCGGAAGCTTAACCCTCATCAGGCTCCCTACTTCCTGATGGGATGTACTAGCTCCGTTCAAATATCCGCAGTTTTGCGCTCTTGGAACGGCTGTTTTCTTCCAGTTCTTCCTCACTGGGCAGAATTGGTTTTCTTGTAATTACTTTTCCTTTTGATACATTTCCACAGACACATACCGGGAAATGGCTCGGACAGGTACACGGATTCTCATTCTTCCGAAACGCACTCTTGACAATCCGGTCCTCCAGTGAATGGAAGGTTATGATACAAATCCTTCCGCCCGGATTCAACAGTTCAATCATGTCGTCCAGCGTGTCCCGAAGTACTTCAAGCTCACGGTTAAGTTCGATCCTGATGGCCTGATATGTCCTCTTGGAGGGATGTCCCGAAGTCTTTTGGATCTTCATCGGGATGGCCTGTCTGATAATCTCATTCAACTGTCCTGTAGTTTCGATCGGGCCCTTCCCGCGTGCGATTACAATATGCTTTGCAATATTCTTTGCAAACCTGTCTTCCCCGTAATCCCGTATCACGCGGTAAAGGTCCGATTCGCTGTAGCCATTGACAATATCCTTTGCCGTCATCTTCTGCCTCTGATCCATCCTCATGTCCAAAGGTGCATCTGTCCGATAGGAAAATCCCCGTTCTGCCGTATCCAGTTGGTAAGATGATACGCCCAGATCCAGAACAATTCCATCGACTTTGTCAATGCCTATCTCATGGAGCCTCGGCTTCATATCACAATAATTGCTCCTGATTATTGTAACTCTCTCCCCGAAGTCGAGTAATCGGGCGCCGGCCGCTTCAATCGCCGCCGCGTCCTGGTCTATTCCTATAAAACTCCCCTTGCTGCTTAATTTGCTGCACACTTCAAAGGCATGTCCGCCCCCGCCGAGTGTAGCGTCAACGTAAATCCCGTCCGGCTTTACCGCCAGACCGTCTACAGTTTCTTCAAGTAAAACTGATGTGTGCCTGAATGCCATAAATTCCTCCATTTGTCATCAGAGCAGCCATCACTTTTAGATTCTGATCCCAATTGCTTCCATTCTTTCTGCAATGGCATCCAGATCCTCTTCGCTGACCATGCTCCGCTCTTCCCAAAGTGCCTTATCCCAGATTTCAACGCGGTCCTGAACTCCCACGAGGACAACATCTTTTTCCAGTCCGGCTGCTTTCCTGAGCGTGGGAGGTACAAGTACCCTTCCCTGCTTATCAAAACTGCCTTCTGATGCACTTCCGAAGAAATAACGCTTGAATACTCTGGCATCTTTACTCATGCGTGGTAAGGTTTCCAGTTCGGCAACGAATTTGTTCCATTCGTCCATGGAGTAGACAAAAAGGCAACCCTCCAAGCCATTACAAATTACAAAACTATCTCCCAAATCGTCTCGTAACTTGGCTGGGATGATTAGTCGGCCTTTTTCATCAATTGTATGATTAAACTCTCCTAATAACATCCGGAACCCCTTCTGCTAAGTGGGCCTCCACATTCCTCCCCACTTTGTGCCACTCACTACCACTTCCTACCACTTGTCACCATTGTAAACCACTCTTCCTCCATTTTCAAGTCCTTTTTTCAAAAAAATTCTTGGGAGGGGGTGGGGCGTTTGGGTACGTCCGCCGGGAAAAGCGGGAATATGGGGGCCTGGGGCGGTATACGGGGGTAAGCCGGACTAAAAGAAAAAAGACGGAAAACCAGGACAACCTTGACCCTGAGCCCAAAATCTGATCATTTTGATCTCAGGGTCAAGGAAAAACTGTGATTTGTGATCACAGTTTTTGTCCTGGTTTTCCGCCTTTTTTCTTTAAGTCCGGCTAACTCCCGCAAAGACGCCCCTGGCTCCCATATTCCCGCTTTTCCCGGCTGTGTTCATCCGGAAACTGACAACTGCCGCTTCCCCTTTGGGGAATTGGCGGGAATGGCTGGGGCGCGGGGCGGGGCGGAGATTTACACTTGCGCTTTGGGGAGGGGATTTTGTGCGATGGAGAGAAGTGGGGGGAAATATGTTTAGGTGGTGGCCGGTGGGGGAATTAATCTGAGTGGAGACAGGTGGAGATGTTCTTCAATTCGTGGTGGCTGGGGGGGAATTAATTTGAGTGGGGACAGGTGGAGATTCTCTTCAATATGTGGTAGCTGGTGGGGGAGTTTTAAACGTATCCCATCCCCGTCCCCCTTTCGTCACCGTCCACGAGGCCCGGTTAAGTAATCCCCAGCGGGGCATATCCGCCATGATGCATCCAGCCTGAGCGGCAAGGTGTGTATGCCTTTTGCAGGGGCTGTATATGCCTCTTAGATTTGCTTAAATGAAAAAGACGAAAAAGCAGGGTCAAAACCGTGATTCCGGATCACGGTTTTGCCTCGGCCGGACGTGCGAAATTCATCAGAATTTCGGACGGCCTGCCGGGGTTGCCCTGCTTTTTCGTCTTTTTCATTTTAGCAAATCTTGATACATATACCGCCCCTGCAAAAGACATACACACCTTGCCGTTCAGGCGGCCCCACATCTCGCGCATCTCCCCGCTATTGACTCAACTGACTCATATAATTATTGATGGAGTCATAGTTTACCTGGGCTACAGGTCTTTCTTTCCCCGCTTCATGTGTCTGGTATGCCGAGTATCCCAGCCATCCGACTAAAGCTATTACTGCTAAGCTGAGCACTGTTTTGCGCACAACATTCATAATTCTCTGCTTTTTAACTATTTTCTTCCTGTTGGCCTTTTCTTGTTTGTATCTATCTACTTTTTCCTGGCTCATCTTTAAACTCCTTCGTGTTTCTTTTTGAGATCATTATCCGGTCTCACTGCCTAAAAGCATTTTATCACAAACTTTTCTATATCACAACTATAATTCCACCGTCGCTTGCATACATTGTGCTGATCCCGGCTGTATCTATAATGAAGCTGGTCTTTACGTGAATCTTTTCTAAAAGCATCCGCTGTACTTCCAGCGCCCTCTCTTCACAGTTACAGTGGGAAATCGCTAGTATCTTTTCCTCCGGCATCTCCAGATCTTCGATTATGTGATCCGCCATTTTTGCCAGCGCCCTTTTCATGCCTCTTGCCTGTCCCAGCTGACAGATGACGCCCTCGGGTTTTGCACCCATGACCGGCTTGATGTTCAAAGCGCTTGCCACGATTGCCTTAATACCCGACAGCCTGCCGTTTTTTCTCAGGGTATCCAGGGTCTCAAGTACAAAATAAGTATTCTGCCCGGCGATATATCTTTCAACGGTGTCAATCACCTCTTTGAATGTCATTCCCCGGTCTTCGCATTCCTGTATCTTCATCGCAATCAGGGTCTCCCCCACGGATGCGGAACGAGAATTGAAAATATAGATGTCCTTTTCTCCATATTCTTCTTTGTAAAGCTTTCTGCCCAGCTCCGCGCTGTTATAGGATCCGCTCAGTTCCGCAGACAGAGTAACCGCGTAAACCCTGTCCGCCTCACAGTGATATCTCTCCATGTATTCTTCCGGCGACGGGCAGGATGACTTGGGACATTCCGGGCTTGCCGCCACGCGTCTCAAAAAATCTGCCTGGTCAAATGTCTCATCGTCTATGATCCGGACTCCGCCCACTTCCATACTCAGGGAAGCTGTCTCAAAAAGTCCGCTTTTTTTCATATCTTCTGTTAATTCACCACAGCTGTCTACAATTACTTTATAGCTCATATTATATCCTCCCACACTACAAATAGTGCATTTCGCATCTATTATATGTAGTTTTAAATACTACATACTAATATAGCACACTTTATATCGTATGAAAAGATATTTTTTTAATTACCCGTCACTCAATTTGATTTTTCTGGATATTCCCAGTGCAATCCCCATCTCCGTCATCAAAAACAAGATGGATGTCCCCCCATAACTAATGAAGGGAAGCGTAATTCCTGTTGTAGGAATCAAGTTGGTAACAACCGCAATATTCAGAATTACCTGAAGTGCAATGTGGGCAAAAATCCCGGTGGCAATCAGGGAACCGTACAGATCGGGCGCATTTCTGGCTATAAACATCAGCCTGTACAATAAAAGGCCAAACAAGACCAGAATCACAATTGCACCGAAAACCCCCAGCTCCTCGCAGACAATAGACAGAATCATGTCATTCTGCACTTCCGGAATTACCCCGAGTTTCTGTGTACTGTTTCCAAGACCTTTTCCAAAAAATCCGCCGGAACCGATTGCATACAGCCCCTGCATTACCTGGAAGCCGCCTTTGTCCGCGTGGTTTTCCGGATCCAGCCATGTAATGATCCGGCGCAGACGAAAGTTTTCACTTGTGGTAATGGTCGCCGCCATCACGGAAATCCCCACGACCGCCACTGCGGTAAATGCTCCCGCCACCGCGATAAAAGGCTTTGTCTTAGGGTGAACTACAAAAATCAGTATGCAGGTGATCGCCATCACAATAATCGCCGTACTCAGATTGTCTGTCAGAAACATGACTCCCCCGGCCGCAATTACGCCGAATGCCATAATCCTCACAATCCCTTCCCTCGTATTGATTTTCTTTCCCAGCCTGCACAATTCATAGGATATAAACAATATCACCGCTATCTTGGTTATCTCGGATGGCTGCAGTGTCAAATTTCCAGGCAGCTGGATCCATCTTCTGGCTCCATATATTTCAATTCCCAGCGGTGTCTGTACCAGAGCCATCATAATCATCGCGAATATGTAAAGTTCAAACGCAAACGCACCATATATATGATAGTCAATCTTGGATACTATAAACATAGCGGCAAAACTTAAAACACTGATGACCGCCTGTTTAGAAAAATAATACATATCGTTCTCAAAGTCTGACTGTGCGCTGTAGGCGCTGGTACTGTAGAGCATCACCAAACCAAAGCACATCAGAAAAATGATCACCAGCAGCAGATCGTAATCAAAATACCGGATGCCCTTTTTCACCCGCTGCTTCCTTCCGGCCTTTTTCTCCGCAGGCGGCGGAGAATGCGGAACGCTCTGCATGGGCCGTGTTGCGTCCGGCCTCTTTCTCCTGGCTTCTATACTGCCGCCATCACTGCTGCCTCTGCCCGGCGGCGTTGCACGCTTCCTCCCGTTATTTCGAATCGGCTGCACTGTCCTGCTTCTCATGATATCTCCCCTGTTCCTGAATTTTTACAAAAGATCTCGTCTGTTTACTCCTGCCAGGTATTATTGTGGCATTTTACGAAAACAGACGCGCTAAAACAGCCGGCCGCCATCGACTCCGGCCGGCTGTCCTTCTTTTCCTATCTGCTGCTCATAGCCGGATGCACCGGTTTGCCATGCTCAAAAAATCTGTCATACCACACAAGGAAAATATAGACCGTCCAGATCTTACGGCTGTTGTCTGTTTTCTCATTTGTATTCTTACCATCCTTATGCTCATCCAGCATTTTCACCAGCATGTCTGTATTGAAAAACTTCTCCGCCGCTTCGGATGTAAACATCTTTTTTACTATATTATAATACTTCTCTTCCCTCAGCCAAACTCTGATCGGAATCGGAAAGCCCAGCTTTTTCTTTTCTGCTGTCTTACTCCGTATTACTTTATCTGCTGCCGCCCTCAGGGCCACCTTAGTCCTCGGTGCGCGCACTTTATAATCCAGCGGCAGGGTCTCGGCCAGTTCCAGCACCTCCCTGTCCAGAAACGGCACTCTGACTTCCAGCGAATTAGCCATTCCCATCTTATCGCCCTTCATCAGGATATCGTGCACAAGCCACAGATGCAGATCCACATACTGCATCTTCGTTACCGGGTCTTTTCCCTTTACCCGTTCGTAAAGCGGGCGTGTTACCTTCTGAATCCCCGGCTCACATCCTTTCTTGAGCAAGCGGCTGGCTTCTCTCTCCGTAAAAATATTCGTAGCATTTGCAAAATAACGCTCCTCCAGTGTCTTGCCGTGCCTCATCAGGAATCCTCTCCCCTTCACTCCTCTTGGCAGACAGCGCTCCGCAAACTTACCAAGCACTCTTCTGATGCACATGGGAATCTTATTAAATGCGGTATGCTCCAACGGTTCACAATATATGTTATAGCCTCCGAAAAGCTCGTCAGAGCCTTCTCCCGAAAGTACTACTTTTACCTTCTTGGCAGCCTCTTCACTCAAAAAATACAGGGCGATAGCAGCCGGATCAGCCACCGGTTCATCCATATAATACTGGATATCCGATAATTTGTCCCAATATTCCTCCGGCGTAATTACCTTTGCATCGTTCTGCATATTGATGCTTGCCGCAAATTCCTTTGCATCCTGAATCTCACTGTATTTCCCCTCGTCAAACCCTACGGTAAAGGTACGGTCCACCTGCCCCAGATACGTCAGATAACTGGAATCCACGCCACTTGAAAGGTAGGACGCAACCTCAACATCACTGATCTTGTGTTTTTCCACCGACTCTTTCATAACGTGTTCGATATCTTCCACAATCTCCTCAAAGGACTTCCTGCTGTTCCCCGTAAAATGCGGTTCAAAGTACCTGGTTATCTCCATCTTTCCGTTTTCATATGTGAAATAATGGCCCGGCTGAAGACAGAATACCCCCTTGAAGAAAGTCTCATTTGTGGGTACAAACTGAAAAGAGAGGTAATTTCCAAGGGCCGCCTCATTAAAGACTTTATCAAACTTTGGATGCTCCATAAATGACTTGATTTCTGAGCCGAACATCAGTGTACCATTCATCTGTGCATAATATAGCGGCTTAATGCCAAAAATATCCCTTGCCGCAAAAAGTTTTTTCTTCTTGATGTCCCAGATTGCAAATGCGTACATCCCGCGCAGCCTGTCCACAAGGTTCTCGCCCCACTCCTCATAACCGTGCAGAAGCGTCTCAGAATCCGTATTTGATACAAATATATGCCCGGCCTCCACCAGGTCACTCCGCAGGTCCTGGTAATTATATATCTCTCCGTTAAACACCAGCACCATGCTGCGATCCTCATTGTAAAGCGGCTGGTCTCCCACCGATGAGAGGTCAATGATGCTCAGCCGTCTAAAACCCAGCGCCGCATCCTCATCCACATACCTGCCCTCACTGTCCGGTCCTCTGTGTACGATCGTGTTCATCATATTGACCAGTACCTGTTCTCTATCTTCAACTTCTCCTACAAATCCTGCAAATCCACACATAAAAATTTATCTCCTTTTATTATGCCATCCTGTTCTACCGCGTATCAAAGGATACTCTACTATATAACTTGTCCTATATTATAGCTTTTTTTACATATAAAAACAACTTTTTTTAAAAGAAGGGAAATTGGCATGATTTTTGGCCAAAAATGATCAATTCCAAATAACATGTTTAACATAAGAAAAGCAGTGCATAAGAAGCACTGCTACTCTGATCGGGGTGACAGGATTCGAACCTGCGACCTCACGGCCCCCAGCCGTGCGCTCTAACCAAACTGAGCCACACCCCGCCTCACTTGTTCTATTATATAAGACTTTTGCCAAATTGTAAAGTGGAACCTTTTTAATTTTCTTCCATACTATAATATTGTAAATGATATGGAAGGAGATATCGCAAATGGCGAATTGTCAAAACAATATGCGCTACGGCAGACAAATGAACTATAATAACTGCCGCAGCATGCCGAACGGTAATAATAACTGCCGTCCTGCACCTGCCCCCATGCCAAGAACTGACCGCCAGTGCGGAGCACCGGAGCCTTGTGGATGCCGCACTCCAGAGCCACGCAAACCAGAACCATGTGGTTGCCGCACTCCAGAACCACGTAAACCGGAACAGTGCGGTTGCCGCGCTCCAGAATCCCGTAAACCAGAACAGTGCGGTTGCCACACTCCAGAACCACGTAAACCAGAACAGCGCGGTTGCCGCACTCCGGAACCATGCGGACATCATCCGGAACACCACAAACCAGAACAGTGTGAATGCCGCACTCCGGAACGCCATCCCTCACAGCCGTGTGGATGCCGTTATGATGCATTGGAAGATTTCCCAATTGCTATGGCATACGTGCCCTGGCAGAAATGGCGGAATTTATACGAACCTTGTAAAGGCTTCCAGAGAGGTACAATTTTTGAAGACCTCTCAAAACCATTTCATGGAAGAGGAGGGTGTAATCGATGAGTGAACGTCCATGCAAAAAAGATTTACTTGACCATATCAATGCGGTCAGCTTCGCGGTGGATGACGTGAAACTTTTTCTTGATACCCACCCCTGCGATGAAGATGCACTCGCTTATTTTCGCGAGTACAGCCGCATGAGAAATGAGGCTCTGAAAGAATATGCCGCATACTATGGTCCTCTTACAATTGATACCACTGTCTATTCCTGCGCTGACAGGTGGGACTGGATCAATGAGCCATGGCCATGGCAGGAAGGAGGATGTTAGTATATGTGGGGTTATGAAAAAAGACTGCAGTATCCAGTAAAAATTACACAGACCAACCCGAAAATTGCTCAGATCATTATTACACAATTCGGGGGACCCGACGGCGAACTCGCTGCTTCCATGCGCTATCTTTCTCAGAGATACACAATGCCTTACAAAGAGGTGACCGGTATTCTGACAGATATCGGTACGGAAGAACTGGCTCATATGGAGATGATCTGTGCCATTGTCCATCAGCTCACCAGAAACCTGACACCGGAAGAAATTGAGAAATCCGGCTTCGGTACCTATTATGTAGACCATACCCTTGCGCTCTGGCCGCAGGCGGCGAGCGGAATGCCGTGGACAGCAACTGTGTTCCAGTCAAAAGGCGATCCAATCACCGATCTCCATGAAGATATGGCTGCAGAACAAAAAGCTAGAACTACTTATGACAATATCCTGAGACTGGTGAAAGACCCAGAAGTCTGTGATCCTATTCGTTTCCTGAGAGAACGTGAGGTTGTTCATTATCAGAGATTCGGAGAAAGTTTGCGTATCGTTCAGGATAATCTGGACAGTAAAAACTTCTATGCCATCAATCCTGAATTCGATATTCGTCAGGACTGCGGCTGTAAATAAAGTGGCATCAGCAGGCTCTGTCAGTTGATGTAAACTCTTCATACGAACGGTTTATAAGTTTAAAATACAGGACGCTGCCTTACCATAAAGGCTGCGTCCTGTATTGTATTTATGCGGTATCTGCCGCTGTGTGTTCTTTTTATCCCTGCAGGAAATACATCGAAGAGGTCCTGCAGGTATATATCTGCGTTCCTATATGGCTATTCCGCCTTTGCACCTAATGTTACCTGATAGGTATTTTCAGTGTATTCCCCGTTACTTCCTGGAACCTGAACCGTCAGCGTCACGGTGTCACCTTTTGCATAATATCTTAACTGTTCTTTCAGTGTATTCATGCTGTCAATGGTAGTTCCATTCAATGCTGTTATAACTCCGCCCTTTGTCATTCCAGCTGCTTTTGCTCCGCCTCCGCTGGTAACATCTGTCACATAAACGCCAAGCGGCATATTAAATCTCTGTGCATTCTCAGAGGTCACATCAATACCTTCGATTCCCAGATATCCTCTGTCTGCTTCCGCAACTTTGGATTTTGTCTGCTGATTCATGAGATTTGTAATAATATCTGACACATCGCTGATCGGAATTGCGTAGCCGACACCTTCAACAGAGCTTCCTACGAGTTTGGAGGAGTTAATTCCGATAACCTCTCCGTTTGCATTCACCAAAGCGCCGCCGCTGTTACCTGGATTGATCGCTGCATCTGTCTGAATCAGTCTGACATCGCTGGTTGTTGTTTCACCTGTCATAGTGTCTGTAGTCGTACTCTCACGATCCGTCGCGCTTATAACACCAGTCGTAACAGACTGGCCGTATCCGAGTGCGTTTCCGATGGCAATGGCCGGCTCCCCAACTTTCAACTGAGTAGAATCTCCCAGGGTAGCTACTGCAATCTTATCCATTGTATCTTTGGAAATCGTATCCAGCGGCACGGCAATGACTGCCAGGTCATGGGACGGGTCTGTCCCTTTAATATCTGCCTCAAGGCTTGTGCCGTCATCGAATGTAACTGTCAGTGTCTCACTGCCTTCCACCACATGATTGTTCGTTACAATCAGAAGTTCCGAGTCATTCTGGGCTATGATAATACCCGTACCTGCACTCTCGCTTTGCTGCTGAGATATGCCTCCGAAGAAATCCTGCACCTGCTGGACGCTCATATTGGTGATTGAAACAATGGAAGGCATAACGCTCTCCACAACACCGGACACATCCGATGTGATGACACTGGATGTTTTGGTAAGAGAACTGCTGTTAACCGGAGCCGTATTCTTGGCCGTTGTATTAGACGACTCATTCAGACCCAGTACCTTACTGCCTACAATATTAGATGTTAAAAATGTTGCGCTGGAGACAACTCCAAATAATAGAGCGCATCCGGTTACTACCACAGCCTTGGGCATTTTCTTTTTTGGTTTTCTGCTGTGACTGTTATGATCCGGCTGGCTATTATACTGAGCATTCCCCTGCTGTCCTTCGGGATTGTAATAATTATATTGGTTTTCCATACAAATACCTTCTTTCTCTTGTATTTTATATTGATATAATAGCCGCTCTTTGTGATGGAATTGTGTTTATTTATTTAACAAATTTTGAAACAGCAGTTATTTTATTCAACTGTTACCGATTTAGCGAGATTTCTCGGCTTATCCACATCGCAGCCCCTGCCTACAGAAATATAATATCCAAACAGCTGAAGCGGGATGATAGCCAGGGAATTTGTAAAATAACGGTTTGTCTCCGGTATATAGATTACATAGTCAGCTGCGCGCTCTACCTCGTCGTTGCCCTCGTTTGTAACAGCCAGAACAAACGCCCCCCGGGTCCGGACCTCCACCATATTACTGATCATCTTCTTATACAAATTCTCCTGCGTCAGAACCGCGGCTACAAGCGTCCCCTCCTCAATCAGGGAGATCGTACCGTGTTTTAACTCACCTGCAGCATATGCTTCCGAGTGTATGTAAGAAATTTCCTTCAATTTCAAGGAGCCTTCCATAGAAATCGAATAATCGATTCCCCTTCCGATAAAAAATACATCTCTGGCCGCCAGATATCGATTGGCAAATTTCTGAATTCTGTTTTTATTATTCAGAAGCAGTTCTACCTGATCCGGAATCCGTTTCAAGTCCTCAATATACGTCTTTAGTTCCGCATCGGTTATTTTTCCCCGTACTTTTGCAAATTTCATAGCCAGCAGATACATCGCGATGAGCTGACAGGAATATGCTTTGGTGGTAGCCACCGCGATCTCTGGTCCTGCCCAGGTATACATGACATTATCGGCCTCCCTGGCAATGGAACTTCCCACCACATTTACGATTCCCAGAACCTTGGCCCCTCTTGCCTTTGACTCCCTCAGGGCCGCCAGTGAATCTGCTGTCTCACCCGACTGACTGATGATAACAACCAGGGTTCCCTCCTCAATGATGGGATCCCGGTATCTGTACTCCGAGGCCAGGTCCACTTCCACGGAAATCCTCGCCATTCCCTCGAATACATATTTACTGGTCATCCCTGCATGGTATGCGGAACCGCAGGCTACGATCATGATCTTGTCGATCTTTTGTATCTCCTCGTCCGTCATATTCAGCTCTTCGATCACGATATCACAGCCTTTGATGCGCGGTGAAAAGGTATCTGTAATCGCTTTCGGCTGCTCATACATCTCCTTCAGCATAAAGTGCTCATATCCGCCTTTTTCGGCGGCATCCACGTCCCATTCGATATGGGTGGACTCCTTTTCAATCGGTTCCTCATCCACATTGAAAAACTCCATGGAGTCCGCGGTCATTCTGACAATTTCTTCGTTTTCTATAAAATAGACGTCTCTCGTATACCTCAGCACTGCCGGCACATCGGATGCTATAATGCAGCCTCCCTCGGATTTGCCGACAATAAGCGGACTGTCCTTGCGTACCGCATAAAGCTCATCCGGATGGTCTTTAAACATAATTCCCAGCGCATAGGATCCCTCCATACGGTGCATAATCTTCGTGATCGTCTGCAGCGGATTTCCCTGGTAATAATAGTCCAGCAGATGGGCGATCACCTCCGTATCCGTATCCGATATAAATTCATACCCTTTATTTACCAGTTTGTTTTTCAGTTTCAGATAATTCTCTATAATTCCATTGTGTACAACGATGATACTCTCTTCTTTATTGAAATGCGGGTGTGCATTGACATCGGACGGTTCCCCGTGGGTAGCCCATCTCGTATGCCCGATTCCCACCGTTCCCGGCAGGGTCGCCCCGTCATGGGTCAGCTCATTCAGTACCTTGAGGCGGCCCTTGGATTTCTTCATCTCGATCTCCTGCCCGTCATATACTGCAATGCCGGCGGAATCATAACCGCGGTATTCCAGTTTTGCCAAACCGTCCAGCAAAATCGGGGCTGCCTGTTTTTCACCTACATATCCAACTATTCCACACATAATGTAACTCCCTTCATACTGTCTAACTCATCTGGTACAATAGTTCAGACAATTCTGAACTCTTACTTTTTCTGCATCTTACGGCAATGTATAAGGCGCCTGGTTAATTGCAAAATTAGGGTTATAGAACGGATCACCATTTTCCAGTATCTCCGGCCATTTCTTCTGAAATTTTTCTACTTCTTTCTCAAAACGTTTTAACTTTTCTGGAGTATCTTCGTAGCCTCTAGATTTTGATTCATAGTGATGCCACTCTGAAAATGCATTATAAACTATCAGTTTATCTGCTTTTCTTAATTTCAGGCAGAGATCCACATCATTGCAGGCAACAGCAAATTGTTCGTCAAAGCCGCCTACCTCCTCAAAAAGGGCCTTCTTGGTCATCAGGCACGCGGCTGTTACCGCACTATAGTTGCAGTTTATCCGGGCCCTCACCATATATCCATAGTCATCGCGCTTCAGTCCTACGTGTACATGTCCTGCATAATTTCCGAAACCAATGACTATCCCTGCATGCTGTACTGTATCATCAGCATACAGCAGTTTCGCTCCTACAGCTCCCACATCCTTCCGCATACAGATACCAAGCATCTCTGAAAGCGCAGATTCTGTTATCATCTCCGTATCATTGTTCAGAAACAGCAGATATTCACCGGCAGCATACTGTACACCAAAATTATTGATAGCAGAATAATTAAATCCTTCTTTCCAGTATACTACTTTAACATTGGAGTATTGCTCTTCCAGATATTTATAATATTCAAAGGTTTTCTTTTCGCTGCTGTTGTTTTCTATGATAATAAATTCGTAATTTTTATAAATACTCCGTTTCTGAATTGATTTAATACAGAGGTCTAAGTCCTCTATATGGTCTTTATTTGGTATAATAATAGATATTTTAGGATCTCCCGGAGTCGCATATTTTACATGGTACATTCCCCACAGTCCCACGTGCTCAACAGACGCTTCGATTCCAACTCGTTTTAAGTGCTCTTCGATTGCATGTTTTCCTGCTTCATATGCATACATTTTGCTTGCAGGATCACCGGCTACAGAATTCATATGAATTCTCCAATGATATAATATTTTCGGTATATGCCGTATCTTATCAGACTCTTCAATGCATCTGAACATCAAATCATAATCTTGAGATCCGTCAAATTCACTTCTGAACCCACCAATCTTTTTAATAATTTCTGTTTTAACAACGAAGAAATGCGTAATATAATTATGGGAACGGAATAAGTCCATGCTGAAATCCGGCTTAAAATTCGGATCATTGAACTCCGAACCGTCTCCTGTCATCTTATCCTCATCTGTATAGAGTATATCGTATCTGTATTCCTGTAATGCACTTGCCACTTCAAAAAGGGCATCCGGTGTCAGTACGTCATCATGGTCAAACAGCCCCACATAATCTCCGCTCACTAAATCCAGCGCTGCATTTGTATTTCCTGAAATACCAAGATTTTCTTTTAGTAAACAATATTTGATTCTGCTGTCCATGACAGCATACTCCTCAAGAATTCTTTCTACGTTTTCGTCACCACCGCTTCCGTCGGCAATACACAACTCCCAGTTCTGATAGGACTGATTCCTGACAGAATCAATCATCTCCCGTAAAAAAATCTCCGGAGTTTTATAAGTGGGAACAATAATACTGACTTTCGGCTGCCATGCAAATATGGTCTCTCTCTGCTTTTTCAAATCTGCTTCTGTTGCTTTATTTTCCTCAAACCACTGTTGATATGGTTTCCCCTGTGCATTTACACAGGACAAAATGTGATCCTTCAATCCATGCAATCCATTTTTCCGAAGGTACTTCATCCCTTTTTCTATGTTCTTTTTATTTAATGCCTTTACAAACCGTACTGCAAACTGCTTGCTGCGCTGTGCTCTCTCGTACTTTTTAAGTTTTACCGGATCAAGCCGGATCTTTTTCCGTTTCACCCCGTCTTCTATAACCAGTGTATAGCATTTTCCTGGATCGCATATAAATTCAACTATAAATCCGCATTCCACATTGTGCGCCTCAATGAGCCCTGCATCCTCTACATCTTTGCGCTTTGTCCTCTGCATTTTTACTTTTAGAGCCTTGCCCATATCATCCCTTACACTGACATGCACCTTATCTGTACCCGATGTAGATACTGCCCATCCTGATAGTATGATTTTCAGCGGCTCAACATGCACCCAGTCAATATTGTAAGAAATCGTACTCTCATCCTTTAAAGCAATGATCTCTTTACGGTCCATGGAGACAATACATTTTCTGTAACTGCCCCGGCGGATGTAAAGACGATAGCTTTCCGGAGTAACACCATTTTCGACATAAGTCTTTATGTGAAACCCGGTATCTGCAGCCGGACTATACTTTCCGTTAAACTTGCTTTGTACGTCAGGACGTACAATTTTTTTAATTCTGCTCTCCACCACTTTACCATTCACTTCTGATTCGTAGGTAAACGGCTTTCCTTTTTTCTCAAAACACCATCCATTTACACGAATATATCTTTCTGCCGGTTTTATTCTGAACTTTTTTTGATCAATATAATATTTAAAATCCATACAATCCTTCTCTTTCTGAATCTGCCTATTTGAATAACCTATACAAAAACTTAATGAACACTGCTACATATAATATAAATACCAACAGGACAATAAAGGTCTCCAGATCAAATCTTTCTGTTACTGCTTTAAGAATCATTGTTCCTGTTGTACTTACGCCTTTAATTGTGAGTTCCGTTCCTGCTTCTGTTTCAGGCTGAAAACTAAACCCTATTCCCTTAGATTCATCCACACTTTCGTTCTCAAAAATTATTTTGTACGTATTCCCCTTACAATTTTTCACAGTGTCAAATTTAAAATAATAAAAGCGTCCATTTGTTATTTTTTCAGCATCCGCAGTGCCCTGTGCCTCTAGCTTGCCGTCATTCATGTTTATCAATGAATATTTTACTTTCATTCCCGTAACATTCCCAATCACTTGGCACTTGGCACGAATTCCATCCAGTGTCTCCTCCTGACTTACAAAAGTCTGCTCTATTTCCGCTACAGCTCCTGTTGGAATATACTGACTGTTATCCACATTCTTATCATATACCAGATTATTTTTTCCTATATGGGCATACAAAAATGCAGCCGCGAGTATAAGAACAATTATAATCAGACTTTTTACTTTTTTCATCTTATCTCCTCAGCACTTATCAATAGCATTTACTATATTCTTCACAGATTTTCTCTGCATCTCCAAATTTTCTGAGCTTTCCCTTTTCAAGCCAGACAATCTTGTTGCAGATAGATTTTACCTGCTCAATGCTGTGGGATACAAACAAGATTGTTGTCCCGGAATCCATCATGTGGTGAATCCGCTCCTCACACTTTTGCTGAAAACGAAAATCTCCGACAGACAGCACCTCATCCACAATCAATATATCCGGCGTACCGATCGTTGCTATAGCAAACGCAAGCCGGGACACCATTCCTGAAGAAAAATTCTTAACCGGTACATCCATAAAGTCATGCAGCTCGGAAAACTCCACGATGTCGTCGTAATACCCCTCCATCACTTTCCTTGAGTATCCCAAAAGTGCCCCATTCAGATAAACGTTCTCCTTGGCCGTCAGATCAAAATCAAATCCTGCACCAAGTTCAATTAACGGGGCCACATTCCCATAGACTGCCACGGAACCCTGGGTAGGTTTTAATACCCCGGCTATTGTTTTAAGCATCGTACTCTTCCCGCTGCCATTGAGACCAATCAGTCCCAGAGAGTCTCCCTGCACAACCTCAAAAGATATATCTTTCAGCGCCCAAAATTCATCAAAAGATACCTGATTTTTAATGCTCTTTATAATATATTCCTTAAAGCTGTCAAACTTTTCAGATGAAAGGTTAAACTTCATTGATACATTTTCTACTTTTACCACTGTTTTCCTATCCATACTCAACTCCTAAATATTTAAAATAAACTTATCCTGATTTTTATAAAAGACGTACAGACCAATCCCCAAAGACAAGCATGCCTCAAAAAGTGCAATCAAAAATGAAGATAAGCTAAACATACTGTTGTTTAACATCACATCACGGAACATCATTAAAATATTAGTCAATGGGTTCAGCATGACCACTTTATATAACCAGTCAGGTAAAATCGACATCGGATAAATAACAGGTGTTAAATACAACAGACCTGTTACAAAAACTCCATATAAATGTATAATGTCTCTGAATTTAACTGTTACTGCTGACAGAATCAGACCGATTCCTAATGAAAAGAGTACCAGCAGGATCAACGGTATGGGGAATAAAAAGGCTGTCCAGTGAAGCTCTGTTCTTGTTGCCACCATAACAATCAGCATCGCTGTAAAGGATGCCATCAGATTAATCGTGCTGGAAAAAACTCTGGACAGAACAAATAAGTATTTAGGAACGTACACCTTTTTAATTAACGCTGCACTTCCTATTATAGCCGACATAGCACCCGATGTAGCATCTGAATAAAAATTAAAAATCACCTGACCGCTTAGAATATATAATGGGAAATTTTCAATATCGAATTTAAACAGATTTGAAAAGACCACGGACAAAATAATCATCATACAGAGTGGATTTAGTAAGGTCCATAGTACACCCAGAACAGACCTTCTATATTTAATTTTAATATCCCTTGCAACCAGTTCCCCCAACAGAGGTTTAAATTTCAAAAAATTTTGAATATATCTTGACAAAACAGTTACTTCTCCTCTTCTTTTGCGGTAGTTGAATCTATCAGGAGATACCCTGCAGAATAACGCGAACTGGCAGCATCCCGGGATACTGCCAGGTTCTTCCGCAAATTTTTCTTATCTATTATAGCACCCTGTTCCATATAGAGCAACGTTTTCTGTATCATGAAAAATGGCTGGTTTTCCCAGCCATTCTCTTTGATACATTCAACAGACTGTTACAAATCAATAAAATCTACTGAATAATCATCGTCATCTTTTTTCTTTCTGTTTCTGACTGAGGGTGTTTCTTCTTCATATTCTTCAAATTCGTCATCATAGGAATCATCGTCATCCTCATATTCGTCATTGAAGTCTTCGTCATATTCTTCGAAATCGTCGTCATAATCATCGTCATAATCGTCATCATATTCTTCCTTATCTTCCTGGAAACCGACAAACTGATCTCTGTCCCTCTTTCTTGACTTCGGCATATCATCCGGCTCATCCCCATCAATGTCATATTCATCATACAGGTCGTCCAACTCCTGATTCCTGCGGCTCAGTTTTACGCCCAGGACGATTATGATAATCAGCATGATAAGAAACACGCCCCATACAGCGCATAATATAATTGTCATATATTTATTTATAAAGTTTGTAAGCTTATCAGTCAGCGTATTGCTGCTCTCTTTTTTCTCTACCACTGGAAGCGTATATCTCTGGTAGGTCTTCTCTGTAGTATCATATTGGTAATATCCTTTGGTACCCTCACTGCTGAGTGCATATACTAAATAATACTCTTTTTCAGATGTATTCTGCCATGCAGTAAACACCTTTCCACCAATATCCGTTGTTGTCTCTTTATACTCTTCCGGCAGACCTTCTTTGTCCTTGTGGTCCATCAAAAAAATGGAAAGTGAAGAATTAACGTCCACTACCGCTGTCTGTGAAAAAGAGCCATCGTCACTGCTGTAAAGAAAATAGTCAGAATTGCCGTCGCTGTCCTGCAAATAGAATATATACTGCCCACTGGTCTCCTGAAGCATTGCCTTCGTCTTCTGACCGTCCAGTTCCGTATCCGCTGCCGCAAATCCATTTGGGATCACCGCCTCTGAAAAGTTTGCATTTACCGTATACTCTTTCCCGTCTACGGTTACCTTTAGCCCGTCTGAACCTGCCTGGCCTTCGTTTTCACCTGCTTCTTCCTCAGGAACCGGCGTACCACCCTGTATGGTCACCTGTGAAGTACCTAAAGTAAGATTAAGAGCTTCGTCATTGGCCAGATATGCCGTATATTCTTTTACCTCAAGTGTAGCAGTCCCTTCTTTCAGGGCCGTAAACTCCATAGAGTAACTTACTTCCATCGAAGTCCCGTCACCCTTTGCAGACAATTTGACTGTACCGTCGCCGCCAGTTGCATTTGTTCCACTTACAAATTTTAATATAGAAGGATCATAAGTGACTGTAATATCCGTGTCGCCCACAGCAACGCCTTCTGCGCCGGATATCACCTTTGCTGTGACCGTAACATTTTCTCCTGCCGCCGCTGAGGGGTCTGAAAACTGCAGAGAACCTTCTGCCGCCAATGCAACAAACGAAAAACATGAAACCGTCAGGCACAATGTCAATATTGCGGTTCCTATCTTTTTAAATGCTTTTTCCATCTTATCTACCTCTTTTGCCATCTTTTATTGTACTGCTCCACTTAACTGGTCTGAAGTTCCGCCTTCGGCTTCGCTCTCAGGATACTCGGTATTTCCACCTGTTCCAGAACTGTTTTCTCCGCTTTCCGGTACGCTGCTGCCGCCAGTGCCATCTGTATTCCCTGTACTTCCGCCGGTAACGTCCGTATTCCCTGCACTTCCATCATCATTTCCCTGGGGTGCATCATTATAATAATAGCTGCCCTCTTGTGGTTCGTAAGCTGCGGCCTCTTCATCCGAAATTATATTCGTAGCATAACTGCCTATCTCGGTACTTATCTCAGTTACAGTAGAGGACGGACTGTATCCATCATCACCAAAGAAAAATTCATGCAGCAAAAGGACATTACTCTGCAGTGTCTCCGGTACCACTGAACTGCCTACCCCGGATAAACTTGCAGTAGATTTATCGAACGGGAAACCACTCATATCTGTTAAATTATATTCAAAAGCATCTTTTGCATATGCTAAAATTTCTGTCAGTGAAAAATTAGTTTCAATCATCGGAAATACTTTATCAATGATCTTATTGATAGTAGTAAGATCAGCTGTCTGAGCTTTCTTTACAATCTGTTCCAATACCGTGCGCTGCCTCTCTGCCCGCTTGAAATCATCGCCCTGTGTATAGCGGATTCTGCAATAAGATGTGGCCTGTACTCCATCCAGTATCTGTTTGCCGGGCTGCGTCAGTTCGGTGGTCGTCTTACCTGTTACCCTTGATGTTTCCGTGCAGTAGCCGTTAGTCCAGAAAACTTCTTCTGACGTAAGATCCAGCTCAATGCCGCCCAGTGCATCTATAACATCGACCAGCGCATTAAAATTAACCGTTGCATAATGCTGTATGTCCATATCCAGATTTTTATTCAGCATGGCTACAGCCTCTTCAGGACCCCCAAAAGAATAAGCTGCATTTGCTTTATTGTATGATCCGTCCTCCTGCTGAAGCAGTGTATCCCTGAATACGGAACATAATCTGACTTCTTTATTCTCACGGTTCAGGCTTGCTATAATGATAGTGTCACTTCGTTCCCCCTCTTCGGGATTTCCCGGCCTGGTATCAAGGCCGAACAACGCCACATTCAAATATCCAGTTTCATTATGCTCAACTTCTGTCGATATATTCAGCTTTGATGCATCCAGCTTTGTGGTTTCTATCTTATTGAGCTTTGATGCCGCAAAGGCTACTCCGGCAGTTGTCAGCAGGATAACAGTCCCCCCAGCGATAGCCAGTGCTTTCTTCCATACTGCCCAAGATGCAAATCCTCTCTTCGCTCTTCTTCTGCGTCTTCTTATATTCTTTTTTCTCGCCATTGTAAATCCTTCCTAAAATATTGAATTCATGATCACAATTAATCATACAATACTTCCAGCTAAACTTCAATCTTAATTTCCGTATTCTTCCTGCTTCAATTCCAATATTTAGGATTTGAGGAGAGCTTTACTACTAGCCTTTGTGGAAGATGCTTATAACGCTGTCCCAGTTTATACCCCAGGTACTTAAACCCACTTTTTATTACAAGCGGCACAATCAGCCAGGGGCTCCTTATCTTAATAAGGTATCCTGCCGTATCTCTCACCAGTCTGATTCCTTCACTCTCAGACTTAATGCCGCCAAATATATCTGGATTATCAACCTGTGAAACAGCAACATCAAAATTTCTCTTGAACTGTTGAATACAAGAATAATTATGTGAGTGAATCACCTTTGCTTCCGATGCATATACACAACTGTACCCCGCCTTCAGCATTCTCCCAGCCATAATCATATCTTCATTAAAAATTGCCTTTTTCACAAACCCCCCCAGCTCATCATAATAGGTTCTTCTGTATGCCGCACATACATTAGAACAAAAAAATGCTTTTACCCCTATTTTATCAACCGAATTTAAATCTTTTATACAACCTTCTGCCGGATAATTAAAGCTTCTCGTATAGCGTTCAATCACATCACACTTCTCGTCCGGCAACTGCCTTGCATAGGCACAGGCGACTTTATCATCCTTAAAGGCCTCAGAAAGATGCAATATAAGATCACGGTCTGCCGGAACGGCATCCTGGGTCATACAGATAAAAATATCGGCTTTACTTAAACCCGCAGCCATCCGGCGGGTCCCTCCGTGGTCAAACGCTTCCTTCTCAATCTCTTTCACTGTCACCTTGCTGTCCGGTCCCACAGCTTCCCAGGGAAATCGTCCCCCTTTTGTATGGATAATAAAAATATTCTGTATGGGATATGACTGCCTTTTCAGCCCTCTGATCAGCTTTTCAAATTTTATATCCGGTTTGTAAGCGGGAATAATAATATCTACTGTGGGTGTGTTCATAATTACTTCTCCTAATATCCTGCAGCATCTCCGTAATCAGCGCCACTGCTATCTGAGCCATCCGTATATCCATAATCTCCATTATCCTGGGTATCTGTAGATCCATAGGCATCTGTGCTTCCGGTTCCGCCTGCAGTATCCGTGTCTTCTGCACCGCCGGCGTTATCATCGTAAGAACCAGCGATTCCTGTCAGATAAGCTACATCACTGTCAATCTGCAGCACCTTGTCAGATACCTGATAATTATCCACACCAAACAAGAACTTGTGGAGCTGTCTCACATTATCAGCAAAACCAATTGATACGACAAAAAAACCCTCTAGCCCGCTTACTTCTTCCGATGTGGTAACATCAAACGGAAATCCCGACATTTCACCGATTGTATACCTTGCAGCACTTGCTGCCAGACCTACAAAATCGCTGGTAGACAAATTAGTCGAAACCTGTGGAAGTACCTGGTCAATAATTTTATTCAAAGTAGACAGGCTCGCGCTCTTCGACTTATCAACCACCTTCTGCAGAACAGTTCTCTGCCGCTCGGCACGTTTATAATCATCCCCCTCTGTATATCTTATTCTTGCATATGAAACTGCCTGAATCCCATCTAAAAGCTGATTTCCAGGCTGGGTCAGTTCTGTTGTTTTTCTTCCTACTACCTGTGAAGTTTCCGTACAATATCCATTTGTCCAAAATACTTCCTCGGCAGTCAGATCGATTTCGATACCTCCAAGTAAATCAATCACATCTGCCAGGGCATTAAAATTCACACTCATATACTTGCTGATATCCAGGTCAAAATTCCGGTTCAGCAGTGCTATTGCCTCCTCCGGGCCTCCAAATGAATATGCGGCGTTCGCCTTCTCGTATGTCCCGTCGTCCTGCTGGGTCAATGTATCCCTGAATACAGATACAACTTTTACATTTTTTGTTTTATTGTCAATGCTTGCGATCATCATACTGTCGCTTCTTACTCCACCGTCCAGTTCTCCTTCTCTGGAGTCAAGTCCGAACAGCGCGATATTGGTAAATTCTCCCGTATCCTGATAGATCTCCAGGTTTGAGGTGTCAACCGTCTTAAAATCCAGTTTGTCCAATTTGGACATTGCATAAGCTGCTGCTCCCAAAACAAGAAGAAGAATAATTTCAACTACAAGCAGTATAATTCTTTTTCTCATCTTTTTCTTATGTAACAAAGCACGCTGCTGCTTTGTCAGTTTACCCTTGGATTTTTTTCTAGCCATTTTCACTTCCCCTTAAAATTGATCTCTGCCTAATAGGCATTTTTGTTTACAAAACCCTTAAAAAACGTCAGGAACAATATTTTAAAATCAAATCCTATCGTCCAGTTCTCAATATAGTACAAATCGTATTCTATACGCTTTCTAATGGAAGTATCTCCCCTCAGGCCGTTCACCTGTGCCCATCCTGTCAGGCCGGGTCGTACCTGGTGTTTTACCATGTATCTGGGTATTTCCTCCCTGAACTTTTCGACAAAAAGCGGCCGTTCAGGCCTGGGGCCGACCAGGCTCATATCGCCTTTCAAAACGTTAAAAAGTTGTGGGAGTTCATCAATGCTTGTTTTGCGAATAAACTTACCTACGGTTGTTACTCTGGGATCATTTTTAGTAGTCCATCTGCTTTTCTCTTTTTCTGCCTCCTGCACTACCATAGAGCGGAATTTATACATGGCGAAGGGTTTGTTCTGCAGTCCCACTCTTTCCTGATTAAAAATAAGCGGACCGGGGGATGTCACTTTAATTGCCAGTGCAGTAAACAGCATAATGGGTGAAAATAATATAATTGCCACAACCGCGCCAAAAATATCGACGCTTCTTTTCACCACTTTATTCACGGTATTGTTCAGAGGAACACGCCTGATGTTAATCACCGGCAGCCCTAGCAGATCCTCAGTATATGGCTTTGTTGGAATAATATTATTATAGTCAGGAATGAATTTTGTATGCACACCTGATTTTTCACACATGTTTACAATATATTCAAGCTTATGATACTCGTCAATGCCAAGAGTTATAGCGATCTCATCCACTCTGTTTTGAGGCAGAATAATAAGAAGATTATCAATACTTCCAATGACTTTTACGCCTTTATATTCCGTGCCTCTCGGCTGATGGTCATCCAGAATTCCTCTGACGGAATATCCCCATTCCGGATTAGCCATTATCCGGTCAATATATTGTTCCGCAGCGCGGCTGTAACCAACCAGAATCATATGCTTCTGGTTGTATCCGTTTCTTCTGATATTGCGAAGAAAATATCTTATCAGGTTCCTGGACAAAACTTCCAGAAAAACATTTACCACAAAAAACACGAAAATCATTTTTCGTGAAAAGTTGGGCTGCTTTGTCAGGTAAAGAATCAGGATGAAGCCCAGCAGTCCTATCACATTTGCCTGGGTAATGTGCCATGCTTCCAGTCTTCTGCCTTGAACACGCCTTGGTGTGTACACCTGAAAGCATCCATATAGGATCAAATATCCAGGAACAATATACGTCAGCGCCCGCATATATATTTCAAAAGGCAGATACCAGCCATCTACCTCCATCAGTCCGCTTCTGAATCGCAGATACCAGGCAAGCGCATAAGAAGCTATGATGACCAGCCCGTCCAATACCACCTGCATCCGGTTCAGATATTTCTGATTGTCTTTAATCATTATTTTCACCTTGCTCGTTTATATATAATACCATATACTGCGGCTATGCCGCAGACCCGCACGCAGAACTTGTATTACGAGATGCCCTGCGGTATTCTTTAATAGTGAATCTCAATTCATAGATTAGGTTATACATTATCTGTTATATGATACAATACTTTCGGTAAAAGGACAAGTGAAATCTATGTGTTCTTTAACATTTGCTTAATATTTCCGTAATATAATTCGGTTTTTACAGAATAGCCAACTACCGGCCCAGATTGATTTTGTACCACTTGTCCGTCGGTTCTGATAAATATATAATTACGGTGTCTTCTGTTTCCTTTATGCTATTCTCCCCGGGCCATGGCTCCATTCCCGGTGTCAACTCTAAAGCATGCTCTATCTGCCCCGGTGTCGGCTGGTTCAGGCTATATCCTACTGTTTTCATAAAATTACACATCCTGGAGATATTTCCGTCATCCCATTCAAAGATGGCGCTGCCGACAGTGTCTGACTTTACGAGCCCTACGTCATCCATAGGTTCCATTCCAATAAACACAACTGCTTTCTTGTCATACTCAATCCCCTGGCTTTTGATATCGTACATCACCTGGTTCGCAACATTTTTGTCATATTCATAGGCCACATTTGCCGAGTAAAAAAGCATATTCATATTTTTCGCATTTAAAAACAGCAAGTAGGCCCCGCCAATCATCCCCAGCCGCTTAAGCAGTGGCTTCTTCAAAACAGAGAGGATCAGATACATTTCAACAGCACCTGAAAGGGCCAGTCCCAACAGAGTACGGCCATGCGTCTTGTAGGTGCCGAGGGCCAGATATAATATAAAGGGGGCGGCCGTCAGCGCGACTGTAAAAAACAGAATGCCCAGCCTCCTTACCGCATGTTTTTCTTTCAGAAAACTCCACACTGCAAAAACTACAAATAAAACAGTAACTATCCGGATCACTTCGCCGCCGTATATGTACTCTTCACCAACCGGAATTGCAAAAGATACCCTTGCAACATTAGCCAGTGCCATAAACAGAGCCTTCCCAATACCGCCCTCCTCAAACCATCCCACGTAATTATCTGCCAGATAAGTAGATGCTCCGAATAATTTCATTAGCAGAAGATTAATACCATAATACCCCGCAAGGCCGGCAGCAAATACGCCGGCCCATCTCACAAGTTTTTTCCCGAGGCCATCCATACCATCCAGATAATTTTTCAGGCAATACGCCACAACCGCAGTCACGTAAACACAGGTGTAAGCCTGATAAACAGCAAACGCATAAATCAGCATAATCAATGCATACAACCATTTTCTTCGGCATTTCTCTTCAATTGCCTCAACACTGAACATAAATCCCACTGCTGTACACAACATCCCTGACGCAATCTGTAAACTGAACATAGAAAAAGAGAACATTTCACCCATCACAAACGGTAAAGAGCAGAAGTAAGCCTGAAAAAAAAACAGCGGAACTTTTTTTGCTTTATCTCCAAATAAGGTGAAGCCAAACAGTGCTCCACCTGCGTTCCATAAGATAATAGCAAGGATATCCCATAAAACTGGCGCATACCGCCCATTATCCATGGAAAGAAAGTTAAATAAATCAATTCCCCATCTACCCTGGACAAACCATTTAGTAAAAGGTTCCTCAATCTGTATCCAGGTTTCTTCATCAATTGATACCCCCGGATTTACAAGCATATAAATAAAACACAGAAATGATAAAATACCCGCAGCAATAAAAACAGTCCTGTTTTTCTTAAAAAAATCATTCACTCTCATCTTATAGTTCTCCTGATAAACCGGAGTCTGCAGTGGTGAAACACTCCAGACTCCGGCCCTACTCTTATGTCACTGTCTATTTAGACTTCTTTTTCAGTTTTCTTTGTCCCCAGTCTGCGGCATAAGCCCATGTATTCACAAAAAGTTCCCATTCTATCCGGCAATAATGGAAAAAGAATTTCCACTGGAACGGCACTTTTCGGCACATATTCAAAGTTTTCAGTCCTTCTTTAAGTCCATCACGGTAATCCTTTCCAAATCCATTTTTACAGAAAAACAGATACTTCATTACGTAACCTGCCGTCAACGGCAGAAAATTCAATGCCAACTGAAATACTGGCATATTTTTGTAATTTAGATAAATACTGTTTCTTGCAGACAGTTTTACTTTAAACGTGTTATACTTTGATCCACTTGTACCACTGCCCACATGGCGAACCAGCGCTGTTGGACAGTAAGTATTTTTATATCCGTAAATTTTTGCTCGGTAGCCTATGTCTATATCCTCTAAATATGCAAAATGGCTTTCATCAAAATAACCTATTTTTTCGAAAACAGATTTCCGGTATATTGCAGCTCCTGCGCAGGCAGAAAAAATCTGGTCTGTCTTCCTATAATTCTTTACTGACCGACTTACTCCGCGGCAGATCCCCCAGCCCAGCAGTGTATACAGATCCCCTGCACTGTCGATCAGATCCGGGTGGTATAATTGGATCATCTTGCTGCTCACCGAAAAAATCTTACAGCTTCGTTTCATTGCCTTGACCATTTCCTCTACGTAATGTTTTTCAACAACTGTATCATTATTCAGAAGTATTACATAGGGGGTATCAGACATCTTTATGCCCTTATTCACAGCATAACTGAATCCATAATTTTTATCAAGCGCTTCTACTTGTATGTTTGGATATGAGCTTCTCATATAATCCAGGCTTCCGTCCGTCGAACCGTTGTCTACAACAAGTATCCTGAAATCTTGATAGCTTTGCCTTGCCAGAGATTTCAAACATGGCTCCATAAAATGCCTGCCATTATAATTTGGAATGATAATTGTAACTTCCATTACATATCCTCACTTTTATCTTTTTTCTATTCCTGTCATGTAGCGCATCAGCATCGTCGCACACGCTGCACGGTCAGTCGAGCTGCCCGGGGCCAGTGAACCATCACCGTTTCCGCTTATAATGCCTGCTCCTACGGCCCATTTAACCGCTTCCATTGCAAACTGGCTTGTCATTTTCCCGTCTGGGAATTGATCCAGACTGCCGCCAGCTGATACATTATAACCTCTGTATTTTGCATATCTATTCAGCATAACTGCCAGCTGTTCACGCGTGATTTCATCTCCCGGTCCGAAATATCCGTTTTCATATCCCGTAGTAATTCCTGCCGATGACGCCCATAAAGCCCCGCTTGTATAAAACTCATTATTCTTTACATCTGGAAATCTGGGTGAATATGACACCTCCGGTGACCCTGCCATACGATACAGTATTGTTACGAACTGCCCTCTGCTCACTTTTTCAGAGGCACCGAATGTGGTGGAATTCAGCCCCGTCATCAATCCATTCCAGTACATATAATAAACAGCATCATAACACCAGCTGTCCTTGCTTAAATCTTTAAAAGGCAGGGTATCATCCATCCAGAAATTCAGATCCACATTTCCGCTGATTCCATCCACTTTCCCTGAAGAGGTACACTGCCATATGTCGTAATTTCCGCTGTAATCACAGGTAGTATTATATTGTGCAACCCATTTCGACCATGAACTGTTATTGAATACAGGATCTGTCAAAAGCCTGCTCCACCAGTCCAGATTTGCATATATTCCTGTTTTGTAACCTGCATTTGAAATTGTATCACAGAAAGTTTTTGCTATACTGCCCAGCATCTTTGTTCCGACGCCTGCTGTGGAACTGTCTTCCATATCCAGATATACCGGATAGGATGGTGTATGTCCCCTTAAAAGGCGCAGAACATGCGCTGCCTCACTTTTCGCCATTGTGATATCGGTCGCATAGGAATAAATATATACTCCATATGGTATTCCAAGGCGTTCGCATTCTGATACATTTCTTGCCCACTGTGCATCGTCCTGGTATGAATAATCATCACCGTATCCACAACGCAGTATGGCAAAATCAATGCCATCACTCTTCACTTTATTCCAATCGATTATTCCCTGATGTTCACTGACATCAATCCCCTTTTTCGCTGCCCCCACAATTATATTTCCGGTATTGTTGACATAAACACCATTCACCTTTTCCCATGCATTAGGATGCTGTGCGTAAAGCTCAATCCCCGGAATCGGACTTCCGTCCTCATACCTCCAGCTGTTCTCACGTTTTCCCCCGTCTTCTGTTTGAGCTTCACCGCCTTCTGAATTGCCAGAATTTTCAGATGTAGACTGATCACTATTTGCTGCAAAATCAGCGCCGTTATCTGCTGCTTCATCCCCCGCTGCCTTTTCCACATTATTGTCTGTGTATTCGCAGTAGCCCCCGTCCGGTTCACTGCCATCTATATTCTGAATATCCTGTGCTATCGGATCTCCGCCCATCGCTGCTGCATTGCTAATCGTCCCACTGACCGGTGCTCCGAGCGTTATCATACCAATACCAAGTACCGCCGCAATTAATCTTCTTATGTGTTTTAACATCTAGCATCTCCTCTCTGTAGTTAACAATTGCCACCTGCTAAGTATATATACTTTTTCCTGCCCTTGTCAATAGAACACTTCAAGCACAAAGGCATATGCATCCTTTTTTATGGATACACATGCCTTCTTCTCACTCAATTCTAAAATAACTTCTCCGGATATACTCCCGCATCAACAAGTCCCCTTACCGCTGAAACCACAGCATCTTTATCTTCCTTATAAGTTACTCCAAACCATTTATCCCCGGACTTCAGCACCTTAACGGCCAGTTTTCCTTCTCCCAGCAGCTCCCCTATAATCGTTGGAAGGAGGTATTCGGCTTTTAGGTTCTCCTCATCTGTCATACTCAAAAACTCTTCAAAACCATCCACAAGTATCTGGAAGAAGTCCGGCCTCAGTCCCCACATGTTCATGGAAACCGGAGACTCCACATCAATCTCCCGGCTGCCGCATTCCTTCTGCACGACCGCCCGGCCGTCAACTTTTTCGATGTTATGGGTCTCCTCGATGTCTGCAAGCATGCCATTTTCATCCACGCTGCATACACCGCGGGTCACTGCCCCATTGTCGCTCAGTGTATTTTTTAACACAAAACTGATCATGCAGATCTCCATACCATCGCTTCGGGACTCCGCCGTGAGATATTCAAACCCTTCTTTGAATGCCTGCTTACCGTAATAATCATCCGCATTGATCACAAGAAACGGCGCGTCCACCACATCCTTGCAGCAGAGAATCGCCTGACCGGTTCCCCATGGCTTTGTTCTTCCGGCAAACCGCTCTTTATAAGGCTCTGGAATATCATCCACCTCCTGGAAGGCATAATCGACATCGATTACCTTCTCAATCCTGTTTCCAATCACTTCCTTAAAATCTTTTTCCAGATCCCGTCTGATTACAAATACAACTTTGTCAAATCCTGCCTCCATGGCATCATAGATCGAATAATCCATGATAATCTCACCGTTCGGCCCAACCGGCTCCAGCTGCTTAATGCCCCCGCCGAATCTGCTTCCAATACCAGCCGCCATAATCACTAATGTAGCTTTACTCATCTTTTTCTCCTTATTTCTGCCTTATCATAGACTGTATTCTATTCTCCCAAACCATCTTCTACAATACGTACCATCTCCCGGAGTGCGGTTTCCTCGTCGTCTCCTTCACAGATAATCCGAATCTCATCTCCGCTTTTAATGCAGGCGCCAAGCACGCTTAACACGCTTTTGGCATTCGCTGTTACATCCTCGGACTTTGTTTTCTTCTCCACCGTAATCTTGCTGCCATATTGCATGGCAGTTCTGCAGAACAGGCCTGCGGGCCTGAGATGCAGGCCTGTAGGGTTCTTTATCGTAACTTTTTCGCTTACCATGTGAACTCTCTCCTCCCGTTATTCTTCCTTTGTTACGCTTTGCTCCTCTTTTTCATCTTTCTCAGTAAGAGTAACCTTTACCGTTGGATTCTTCAGCAATGTAATATTGGAACCATTCGCGCCGTCCATATCCAGATCCACGTTTACCGGCACTTCGTATGACCCCGGTTTTGTATAAGTCTTTAAATCTATATATACTGCATTTTTCACATCCAATTTCTCAAGTGCTTCCTGAGCGCCTTTAAACTGCAGCTGAATATCTGTATTGTCCTCAAAGGATACCCTGAGATTATCCTGCACATTATTCACCCGGATGGATTCTGCGAGAAGCTCAATCGTTCGGGTTCCTTCCTGCTCAATGGATACGGTTACTACAACATTATTGGCGGTCTCGTCTACCAGTTTTATCCCCTCCGGCAGATATGGCACAATATCAATCGTCTGCTCCAGCTTTTCTGTAGCTCCGCTGATGTCGATCTCTGAAGCCGGTACGTCCAGTTCGGTGAACCCGCTCAGGGCCTCCGCCGTACCGCAGACCTGAATCCGCTCCGGTTCACTGGTAAGGCCGCTGTACACATATCCTTCTTCCGGAGTCCCCATAACATTGAAATTCAATGCTACGCTCTTTGTATTGAGTATCTCCACCTCGACGGTAATGCCATCCTCCCCCAGATTATCTTTCAGCTGGCTCTTATCCACCGGATTGCCGTTGCTGTCATAATAGGTAAGCTCGGCCTGCAATACTGTCGTCTTGGACAATCCCGATACATCCACCTTTGCCACCGCTTTATCAATACTGTTGACCAGTGATTCCGCCCCGCTCACGGTAACCTTCGCCGGATTGGTCGGCGTATTGCCGACTACATACCCGTCACGCGGTATGCCCGTCACACTGACATTCACAGGGAATGGATTCTTTGTCTGATCCTCTATCTTAACCTTTAGGTTGCCTGGTGTTGCTTCCGCGGTATACTTTCCTTCATAACCTGGAACTGTTGCTGTGATGGGAATCAGTGAACTGATCTGCATCTCACTCATGTCCGCCGTCGCAATGATACTGCTGCTGGACAGCTTAGCCAAAACTGATCTCTTCGCACGCACTACCACACTTACCTTCTGTGTGTCGTCTAATATCTTATAGGTCTTTCCTTCATTTGTCACAACCTCGGTATTCTGTACCGTAACATCTATATTCCGGAAGGTCGTCGACTCCACCGGATCATCTATATTCACTACGATCAGCCACAACAGGGCAGCGAAAACCAGTGCCATAATCTTCAGCCCCAGGTTGTTCGTAAACTTATATTTCTTCATGCCTCTGCCGTCCTTTCCGTATAGTAAATTTCTTGCCTTCCGCAGTTCTATACTGGATTTGGTTCAGCCTTGTGGCAAGGTATTCCGGCGTAACTCCTCTCGCAAGCTGCCCGCCCATCGCAACGGAAACCTGGCCCGTCTCCTCGGATACAACAATAATCAGTGCATCACTTACTTCACTCATCCCCAATGCAGCTCTGTGCCTGGTCCCCAGGTCTTTGCTGATTGACATGTTATCTGAAAGCGGCAGATAACATGTGGCTGAAGTAATTCTGTCTCCTCTTATAATTACAGCTCCGTCGTGAAGCGGAGTGTTATGTTCGAATATATTCAGCAGAACCTGGGAAGAGACTTTGCAGTCCAGTTCGATTCCGGTCATCTCATATTCCGTAAGACGGATGGCTTGCTCTACTACAATCAAAGCCCCTGTACATACACTCCCCATGTCAAAGCAGGCTTTTACAAGACTCTCCAGCGTTACATCGGAGAACCTCTGGTTTTCTCTGCTTCTGTCAAACAGATTGATATTGCTCAGAAGGTTTTTCTCCCCCAGCTTTTCCAGCGCCCGCCGCAGCTCCGGCTGAAAAACCACCACAGCGGCTATTGCCAGAACGTTGATCGACTCTCTGGCAAGGAACAATATGGTATGCATCCGAAATATAGCAGCTACCAGTATAAACAAGCCAAGGACGATCATGCCCTTCAAAAGCATCCATGCCTTTGTATTCTTAATCCACAGCATAATCTCATAGACGATGATCGATACAATGATAATCTCTATGATATCTGTCAGGTGAACATTCGGAAAGTACATGTCGCTCACATAGTTGTCAAAAAACGTTTTGATCCACTGTTCCATTCTGCCACCTCCTGTCTTAATTATGAATGCTGCTCCCTTTATTCATTTAATGCCCAAAGAACATAAGTCCCTGAGTTCCCCTTAGGTATTATTTATCTTCCAGATCTTCAAGATTTATACCCAATTCTTTGGTAAGGCTTCTTGTCAGCAGAATCTCGTCCGCCGCCCTGGCGTGATCTATCTTTTTCGCGTGTTCCCCCTGTTTTGGCGCCGGGCGCTTTCTCTGCGCATGCGGCTCCCCTGCCGCCCTCTGTACATTTGAAGTATCAATCAGCACCGTCTCCTGGCTGTCCTGTGACTCCTGCCATTCACTCTGGTCCTGTCTTTCATTAATATGCTTCACACTCATCTCAGGTGCAGCTACTACAATTTTCGGAACGGCTTTTACATAATAATAATATTCATCATCCTCAAACTGCATACGCTCCGTTCTGGAATAGTTCACAGAAAAGAACAAAAACTCCAGCACCAGCCCAACCACAATCGCTGCAACACCGCTGACCACCATTGTAACGTATGACAGATGCGCGTCCAGTGTAATATTCCCCGCAGCAGCGATGACAATGCCTGCAATCGCACCAGCGACCGATCCGATCTTCCATGCATGGTCAACGGATCTTGTGCGTACGGCATATACAATCAGAAGACTGACGGCAGCCGCAATCACCATCACCCACATCTCCTTATTGGTCAGAGACTGCTTTGTGAAAACCATCAGGCTGTCCACCAGACCTTTTGCATCCCCTCCCTTGAGGGCGGTGGATGACATCTTTACGAAATGCAGCATATAGTAAACAATCGTCCCAAATGCAACGGGAAGCACACAGACCGGCGTTCCCAGTAAGCCAAAGGCAACCGGAATCACAAACGGAACCTTCAGTGCAAACGCAACCGGCGTCAGCAGAACAAGCCATGCTTTTTTCGGTGTAAACCGGAAATAAAAGATGTACATGATCAGAAAAATCGCCAGAGATACAAGAGCTATGGGCATGGATAAGGTATAAAAATGCAGCAGTACCAGCAGCGTGGCTGCGATCACCATCACGACCAGCGGCAGAAATGCACAGACTGCGGAAAGCCCCACAGTACAGACAATAGACGACGCCGCCTTCATAAAACCGATGTTGGAATTAATCAGGCCGAAGACACAGAGTCCTAAAATAAATTGTAATGCTTTCATTATATATGTGGAATACTTCGCATATATTTTTTGCAGTTGCTCTTTCCAGACAAGTAAAGTACTCATATTTTATTTTTTCTCCTTCATACACATCTTTCCCAGGCGGGATAAATCCCGGTAATACTTTTTCACACGCTGTTTTGCTTTATTGTGCTTCGACTTGTAAAAGCTGCTGGCACATACGCAGTAAGCCACAAGTAAGATAATATATGCACCCACCACGACAGCCGCGATTATAATCAGCTTTGCAACCGTCAGATCCTTCAGCATTGCGTCGATGCTGCACAGGATAACCAAACCTGCGGCAATGGCGTATCCGATCGTGACCCAGATCGCTGTGATCAGTGTGTTGAGACTTGAATAATCTTTCTTATAATAACTGCTGATTTTCAAATCATCCGGCGCCAGAGTGTTCTCATATGCCGCCATCTTTGTCATCAGCCTGATGCGCTCCTTATCTAACATTTCCTCACCTCTAAGTTTTCTTTCAGTGCAGGCACGCCTTGGCGTACTTGCGGCGAGGCGCGCGTCATGCTCTGCATGACATCATACTTCTGCGCGCCTCTGCCGCCCGCCGGCGGCTTTATTCCGGAAGGAGACCAGACTCCCTCCTAAATTTAATTTTTCTTAACCACCTGTAAAGGTGGGAGTCTTATCTCCTTTTAAGATAAACATCATTTTTAGTATAGCATATACTCAGAGTCCTTGTCCAATGCTTATAGTTAAAAAATACACTTTTTCAGCTCCTGCAAGTCTCAGCATTTTTGCGCATCTGCGGATCGTGCTGCCGGTCGTATAGATGTCGTCTACAATCAGTACTTTTGCCTTTACCGTCTCTTTTCCGGACACCGCGAAGGCCCCTTTCAGGTTGCGGATTCTCTCCGTGCCATTGAGGCTTTTCTGCGGCCTGGTTTTGCGTATCCTGTAAAGCACGTCTTTCCTAACCGGTATATGAAGAAGGCAGCCCAGCTCCTCAGCCAGTATTTCCGCCTGATTATATCCACGTTTTCTTTTTCTGGCGGGATGGAGCGGAATCGGAATGATCTCTTCAACTCCCCACCTTCTGATTTGAACCCCGCAGTGTTCCGCCATTTCCCCGGCAAATATCCGGCCGTAATTCCTTTTATTTCCATACTTGAACCGATAAATTGCGCCCGAAACAGGCTCCCTGTGCACCCATACGCTCCGCCCCTGTTCATAGGCGGCATCATGTTTTGCGCAGTCCCTGCAGTATTCCTGTTCCGCCTTTTCGAGCGGCTTGCCGCAGCGCATGCATCGTGGTTCCTGTACATAGATAATCTTCTTTTTACAGGCACTGCAGATCCCCTGTTCCGATATTCTGCCGCAAAACGGACAGACCTGCGGATAGAGCAGATTTAAAATCCGCGTATACACTCCGCCAGGCTTGTGTAACGGTTCTGTTCGTTTTTGTTCTGTATCATTTCCTGAAATGTCGCTTCACTCCCCACTATTGTCAGGCATTTTTTTGCACGGGTTACCGCCGTATATAAAAGATTTCTGTTATATAGCATGCGCGGTCCCTGCAGCAGCGGTATCACTACCGCAGGATATTCGCTCCCCTGAGATTTGTGGACCGTAATGGCATATGCCAGTTCCAGTTCTTCCAGCATCTCGAAGGGGTACTTTACCGTTCTTTTCTCATCGTACTCGACAACCATGGATTCATCATAGGAATTGATTTCCTTCACAATCCCCATATCTCCGTTAAAGACTCCCATGCCTTTATCCACAGTGAGTCCGAATTTGGTGCAGATTTCCCACTCCAGCTGGTAGTTATTTTTTATCTGCATCACTTTATCCCCAACACGGAACAATCTTTGCCCGCTTTCTTTTTCCGCTTTCTCCGGAGAAGGCGGATTCAGATAACGCTGCAGGATTGTATTCAGCCGCTCCACCCCCAGCAGTCCCTTCCTTGTGGGAGTCATGACTTGAATCTCCGTGGGCAGTGCATCCACATACCTGGGAAGCTTTTTCTGAATCAGGGTAATCACTACACTGATAATCACATCTGCTTCCTGCCGTTTTAAAAAGAAAAAGTCACGGCTCTTGTTGTTCAGTACGACAGGTTCCCCGGCATTGATCTTATGGGCGTTCACAACAATATCGCTCTCGCCTGCCTGACGGAATATCTTTGTCAGCGTTACCACCGGAAACGAGTCCGAAGCAATAATATCCTTCAGAACACTCCCGGGTCCCACGGAAGGGAGCTGGTTCACATCCCCCACTAATATAAGCCGGGTGCCTTCCACAACGGCTGAAAGCAGGGCATGCATCAGCGGAAGGTCTACCATGGACATCTCATCAATAATCAGCACATCCGTCTCCAGGGGATTCTGCCGGTTACGCATAAAGCCATTTACATTGCCCTCTTCCTCCGGATTCCCGCTGACCTCCAGGAGGCGGTGGATCGTCTGCGCCTCATATCCGGTGGCCTCTGTCATTCTTTTAGCGGCCCTTCCTGTAGGCGCCGCCAGCAGAATGCTCATCCCCTCACTCTCAAAAAACTGGATCATGGTATTAATTGTAGTCGTCTTACCGGTCCCGGGCCCGCCGGTCAGGACCAGAAGCCCGTGCTTGATGGATTCTATCACCGCCCTGTGCTGCATGGGGTCTAGGGAAATCTGTTCCTGCCGCTCCACCTTTCTGAGCCGCTTCTCCATCATGTCCTCCGGCATATTGCAGTCGATATTCAGATCATGCAGCATCCTGGCCGTATTGAGTTCCAGGTAATAATAGCGGGCCGGATAGATCCTGATCTCGCCCTCCGCCTCTTTGCGCACCGTCTTTTTCTCAATGCAGAGATCCATGATATACTTTTCCACATCCTGGATGTTCACCCCAAGAAGCTGCCCGGCGCGGGCCTCCAGTACCTGTTGGGGCAGATAGACATGTCCCTCCAGGGTGGACTGCTGCAGCGTGTAAAAAATACCGCTTCTGATTCTGAAATCCGAATCCGTATGTATCCCTATTCTGGAAGCGATTTCGTCGGCCGTCTTGAACCCCACGCCTTCTATGTTATCCGCCAGCTGGTACGGGTTCTCCTCAAGCACCTGGTACAGCTTCGTTCCATAATACTTGTAAATCTTAACGGCGAGAGTCGTGGATATCCCATATTTCTGCAGATAGATCATCGCCCGGCGCATATCCTTCTTCTCTTCTACCTGCTCGGCAATCTCCCTGGCCTTCCGCTCGCTGATCCCCTTCACCTCAGCCAGACGCTCCGGTTCCTCCTCAATGATGCGGAACGTATCCTCTTTGAACTTCCTCACGATTCTCCCTGCCAGCGCCGCTCCAACCCCCTTCACGGCCCCGGATCCCAGATAACGTTCTATAGATACAAGATCCTCAGGCTCCTTTACCTCATGGGAGTTCACTTTGAGCTGGCTTCCATACACACTGTGGTTCACAAACTCCCCGTGCAGTTCCAGCATCTCCCCCTCATTAATATAGTTAAAACTGCCAACACAGGTAGTCTCCCCGTCTTCATTTTCCAGATTAAATACCGTATATCCATTGTCCTCATTCCGGAACACAATATGCTCCACATATCCGGTGACTACTTCCAAAATTTCCTCCTAACCGGAGCCTTTCGTCTCGCAGAGTATCCGCGGAACGTCCGGCAGGCTCCTCCGTAACATAAGTTAAGACAGACCCCTTCGACAGCGCATTGCACCGTCTGAAGCAGTCTGTCCCACCCTGACTTTCTCCCTTAGAAGTCAGTCCTGCCGCTCATAAATTCTACGAACTGACCTGTTCCAATCGCTACAACCTTCATGGGGTCTTCGGCGGTCATTGTATGAATCCCTGTCTTCTCCTCAATCAGTTCCTCCAGACCGCGCAGCATGGCGCCTCCACCGGTCAGTACGATACCCCTGTCCAGAATATCCGCGGAAAGCTCCGGCGGTGTCTGTTCCAGTACGGCAATTACTGCCTCTACAATCTGCCCTGTAGCCTCCCTCAGCGCTTCCTCAGTCTCCGAAGACGTCACCGTGACTGTTTTCGGAAGTCCTGTCACAAGGTTCCGTCCTCTGACCTCTATGGTCTCTTCCTCGACAAGAGGATATGTTGTCCCAATTTTAATCTTAATATCTTCCGCCGTGCGCTCACCAATCAGCAGATTATGCTTCTTTCTCATGTAACGCACGATTGCCTCATCAAAATCGTCCCCTGCAATCTTGATCGAAGTGTTGACCACTGTACCGCCCAGCGAAATCACTGCTATATCCGCAGTCCCGCCTCCGATATCCACAATCATATTCCCGCAGGGCTTGGATATATCGATCCCCGCGCCGATCGCAGCAGCTACCGGTTCTTCTATCAAATGTACTTCTCTGGCTCCTGCAGCAAACGTGGCCTCTTCCACCGCTTTCTTTTCCACTTCCGTTACACCGCTCGGCACACAGATACTGATGCGCGGCTTCTTAAAAGTCCTTTTTCCAAGCGATTTCTGTACAAAATATTTAATCATTTTCTCAGTAACCGTATAATCCGAAATAACCCCCTGGCGCAGCGGCCGCACCGCAACAATATTCCCCGGAGTTCTTCCCAGCATCAGGCGCGCTTCTTCCCCGATCGCCTTGATGACATTCGTATCCCTGTCAAACGCTACAACTGAGGGTTCCTTCAACACAACCCCTTTTCCTTTTACATACACCAGTACACTGGCTGTTCCCAAATCTATCCCGATATCTACAGACATATTTACGCTCCCTTCCACAACCCATATTACTCTTTATCTCCACTCATTCGTACTCCTCTGCCCCGCAGAAATTTTTCTTCAAGTATATTTTTAAACACGCCTTGGTCTAGATAAATTTCTCTGTTTCCTCGTGCAGTCTCTCCCCAACTTGCACCAATAGTATAATAAACTTTTCCAGAAATGGAAACCCCTTTTTTGTATTTTTAGTATTTCTTAAGGATTGTAAAAATACACCCGCCAAAATACGACCTTTTTTATATTTTATGATACTGGTATGCAGTACCCAAAAATATAAAAGGTTCTGTATATACTTATTTAGTATGCAGAATTCGAAAGTTTTTATGTCAGCGCTTCAGCAATAATTAAAATAAGAGTTCTCGAGAGTGCTCAATCAATAATCTGAGGCGTGAAATCTCAGCCCGCTATGCTTTCACCATCTGGTTAAGAGTGCATATTTACCGCACAATCAGAAGGTGTCTTTTCTTATTTAAATTCGTGTGCATTGTTCACTGTTTGTTCAGGTACCCAGATGATAAAATAATCTTACATAATAAATATCATATGATAATTATCAGTCAAAGGAGGCAAGGGGGAAAAGAATGTATATTAAGAGTATTCCGATACTCGTATCTCATCTATTTTAAGTATGCTGTCTGCCTCTCCAGCAGGTGTTTTGCAGAAGCAAAGGCTCGATCTTCAGCCCAGTCCGCGAGGGCTCTTTTTTAGTAGACGTCATAAAATAAAGAGCAATGCCGAAGATAATCAGCAATACTTAGGATATGTTTTTTAAGGTTGTTTTATAAGGTTATTTCTGCATCAACAAAATCTGTGGTATTCATGTACTTATGCACTTATTGAGAGGAGTGGTTTAAAGATGAGCAACAATAATGAAACAAATTCATTTACATCGGGACCCATATTGTCCCCATTTCTTAAGTTTACGTTTCCGATTCTGATATCTATGTTTTTACAGGCTTTATACAGTGCAGTTGACTTGATTGTTATCAGCCGTTACTGTGGGCCTGCAGAAAGTGCCGCTGTTTCCTCGGGCGGTAATGTAATGTATCTCCTTCAGGTGGTTGTCACAGGGCTTGCTATGGGTGTTACTGTAGCAATAGGGCGTTATATCGGAGAGAACGACGGCGAAAGCGCCGCAAAATCTATGGGAGCTTCCATCAGCATATTTGCTGTTTTTGGCGTAATTCTAACGATTATCATGGTTTTTGTAACACCAGTATTGGTAAGTGCTATGAACGTGCCTGCAGAAGCTCATGATTTTGCCGTTCAGTATTTGTCGATTTGCTGCGGAGGATTGGTTTTTATTGTCGGATATAATCTGCTGAGCTGTATATTCAGAGGTATCGGCAATTCTATTCTTCCGTTGGTTTTCGTTATCATCGCCTGTGTAATTAACGTTATTGGTGATGTTGTTTTAGTTTCCGTATTTGATATGGGAGTAAAAGGTGTAGCTATTGCTACCGTAAGCGCTCAGGCTATAAGCCTGATTTTATCAATTATTATAATCCGCTTTACAAAGCTTCCTTTCGTCTTCAAGTTAAGCCACATTCGATTTGATAATTATATGATCAAAGAGATGTTTTCCATTGGAACACCTGTAGCAATGAAGGATCTTGTTACACAGATTTCATTTCTCGCTGTCAATACATTCGCAAACGGCATGGGGCTCATCATGTCAGCCGGATACGGTATTGCATGGCGTGTTGTTAGTTTCGTGTTATTGATACCGATCTCATACATGCAGTCAATGTCTGCATTTATTGCGCAGAACATGGGGGCAAGGAAACCGGAAAGAGCAAAGAGAACGCTCTTCTATGGTATGGGGACTTCCGTAGTAACGGGACTTATCGTGTTCTATTTTGTATGCTTCCACGGTGATGTTCTGGCTTCAATTTTTACCTCGAACCGCGAAGTTATCGCAGCAGCGGCACAGTATCTCAAAGGATTCTCTATTGACTGTATACAGGTTGGTATTTTATTCTGCTTTATGGGATTTTACAATGGCTGCAGCCGAACAAAGTTCGTATTTTTCCAGGCTTTCTGGGATTCATGGGTTATGCGTGTACCAGCCGCCTATATTTTCAGCCATATGGCAGGCGCAACACTTTTCCATCTTTCACTGGCAACGCCTACTGCTACAACGAGTACGATTATCGTTTGTATTATTTACTATAATATTATTAAGAAAAATATTTTTAATTATCCTAAGACGGCACCGAAAAAAGCAGCTGGATAAGCGTTTCATAGTTACCTGTGTTCCTGTATAAATGTGGAAGAATAACAGATAATTTCATTATCAGGCAAAACGTATCGGTCAAAAAGGGAACTGCTGTACAAAGTAATTTGTACACAGTTCCCTTTTTTTGTACCTTGTAGCCACTGTATGCTGCGGAGCTGTTTCCCGTTTATAAAGGAAAACATCCTGCCCTGCTGCTTAAAGATACCTGCCGTATTAGATATTCTGACCAAGGAATCGCTGCAGCACTTGTCCCAGTTCCGCCACATCAACCGGTTTCGCCAGATGTACGTTCATTCCCGCCTGCAGCGCGTCACATACGTCTTCTTCAAACGCATTGGCCGTCATTGCCACAATCGGCAGGGTTAATGCATCATCCCGGTTCAAAGCCCGAATCGCCTTTGTTGCCTGGTATCCGTCCATAACCGGCATTTGGATATCCATGAAAACCAAATCATAATACCTCTCCGCAGATTCCGACACCTTCCGCACCGCTTCCTCTCCGTTATATGCCTCCTCCACCTGGACGCCGCTCTCTTCTATCAGTGTGCGTGCAATCTCCAGATTTATTTCGTTATCCTCTACGAGCAAAACACGTTTTCCATTGAAATCTCCGGCAGTTCCATTGAACATCGGCTTGGGCGCTTCCTCGTCCCCGCTTAGCTTCCTAAGAAGACTGGATATTTTCTCACGGTAAAGAGGCTTGGTAAGACTCGCTGTTGCTCCGCAGCTGCGGGCTTCGCTCTCTAATTCCGCCTGATCGTATGCAGTCAGGACGACCGCAGGAATATCATTTTCCACCGCTTCCCGGATACACCGTGCGGCAACACCCCCATCCATATCCGGCATCTTCAGACCCAGGATCACCAGCCGAATCGGATCCTGCGTATCCTTCGCCTGTATAACAAAGGAAACGGCCTCCTCCCCAGAGGCGGCAGAACTGGCATGCATTCCCATGTCTTCCAACAGTTCCACCATGCTTTCACTAACCTGCGGGTCGCCGTCCGCAATCAGGCATCGTGCCCCGCTCCATTCGAGGGGGGCAGTCTCCGGTCCTTTTGCCTGCAGCTTCAGCGGAATACTCACGGTAAAGGAAGACCCCTTTCCCAGTTTGCTCTCCACCCGGATACTCCCGTCCATCAAGTCCACCAGGTTTTTGGTAATGGCCATCCCAAGCCCGGTACCGACAATCTTGCTGCTGGTAGTATCCTGTACTCTTTCAAAAGGTTCGAAAAGTCTCTTTTGGAACTCCTCGCTCATTCCGATTCCCGTGTCAGAACAGTGGAATATAAAGCTGGAGTATCCGTTGTGACTCTCCTTTACCTGCCGCACATCCACACGTATTTTCCCATCTGAAGGCGTGTACTTCACCGCGTTGCTCAATATATTGATATAAACCTGCCGAATACGGAGGGAATCTCCTATTACTGCTTCGTTCTCCAATACAGCCAGATGCACATCCAGCTTCAGCCGGCATTCTGCCGTCTGCGGCCTGAAAAGTTCAATGACATCCGTTACCAATTCGGCAAAATTAAAAGGCTCCTCTCTGATTGACAATTTCCTGCTCTCTATCTTCGACATATCCAGCACATCGTTGATCAAACTGAGCAGATGCCGGCTGGAAATATCGATCTTTTTCAGGCAGTCCGCCACTCTGTCCGGATCATCCGGATGCGCGGCCGCAATCGCAGCCATCCCAATGACAGCATTCATGGGTGTACGGATATCATGGGACATATTTGATAAGAATTGGCTCTTAGCCACATTGGCGGCCCTGGCGCTTTCTAATGCACTCTTTAAAGTTTGCTGCTGCTGTTCCTCCTCATACCGCTGCTCATCGATCCGCCGGGAAATCAGGATCGCCAGCTTATCCTCGGAATAGGGATTGTCTACCGCAATGATTTGAGTAGAGATCCAATGATACTTCCCATCCGCCAGCAGGTGTTTATATTCCCCGCTGATTTCATCTCTTTCTCCGCCCAGGGCAGCCAGAAGGTATTCGGGCGCGAAACGCTGCTTAAAATGCTCCCGATGATCTTCGTGAATGGACGGCGCCATATCGGCATACAACTCACTGTAAGACTGCTGTCCTCCAATGGAGAGCATAAGTCCCGGCCTGATATACACAAACTTCAGAGTATCATGGGACAGGTTAAGGCTGATGATCAAAGGATACGCATTCGAGATCGCTCCCACCAGTGTTAAACGCTCCTGCAGATCCCTGCGCTTAGCCTCTTCTTCTGCCAATTTTTCCTCGGTAATGTCATGAATGGCAATGATGAATACCGGATGAGCATTTTCATCCAGAGTTTTTTCCACAATCCCGGCCGCCCAAAAGTAAGAATCATCCCTTGTTCTGACCCGGATTTCAAAAACATTCTTATGCCCATTCTCTGCGGCATCCTGAAACAGCTGCACCGCTCTTTCATAATCCTCGGGATATACCATGCTGCGGAGACTCTTCCCTTCCAGGACGTCGTTCGGGGATCCTTTCGGAAATCCCAGAAGGCGTAACCCCTCCTCATTGACCTGCAGAAACCGGTACGGCTCATCTGATGTCGTTAAGGCAATTCCCTCAGGAACAGCATTATACAGGTGACTGATATACTCCGCCTGATTACGGAGCCTGTGGTTCGCCCGGTTTACATAACGGAAATACAGCAGAACCAGCAGGGCTATTCCCAGGATAATACAGCCAATCAAGGCAAAGGTGCGCATTATAATCTGGCTGGTCTGCTTATTCACAACAGCGGAAGGGATAATGGAAACCAAATACCAGTTAGTATCCAGCTTCAAAGGGATATAGCAGAAAACAGTATTTTCTCCCTGATAGGTAAAGGTGGCCCATCCCGTTTTCCCCTCCTTTAGGGACTGTGTAAAACGCTCCAGCCCGGTGTGGCTGTTTTCAGGTACCTGCAGCATATCAAAGAGATTCTGTACGGTTTTGTTGCTGTTGGGATGAGGCGGCCGGATAAGGACATTGCCTTCTGTATCCAGCACATAAGAAAAGCCTGTGTCCTGATAAAACGAAACAGTAAAAGTGTCGACGATCCGATCCACCTCAAACTCTTTGAGCAAATATCCTTTTGTACCGTCTTTCAGCGTCACCTGCACATACAGGTTAAACACATTGACGCCAGTAACACTGCTGATATGCGGGGCAATAATTCCCTGTTTCCGGTCATTCTTCGCCAGTATTTCCGTTAAGTTTTCATCGATCCCCACATCATCCGGATAGCATGCTGCATTCTCCAGGTACAGGAGGATGCCTGTGTCCACCGCACTGTAATCCATTAAACATTCGTCCAGTTCGTCGGCCTGCGAACTGGTAAACCCACTTAAATGGGCCGCCACGGTTCCCATTACTTCGTATTCCCCTTGCAGCTGGATCTGCAGCGTGTTGCGCCCCTGCTGGGTACTCTCAAGAATGGAAGCCATCGACTGCTGCCACAGCTGGCTCTGTACTGCCCTTACGAAAAAGGCTGTAATGGTGCTGAGCAAAACGCCTGTAACAAGCGCTGCGGTCACAATCAGCAATTTTGATTTTTTTGGTTCTGTTGCTTCATTCTTTTTCAAGGCATCCTGTCCTCCTCCACCTGCAGATCCATCCAATCCATGACTGTATCCAGCGCTTCCCCCGCAAGCAGCTTCTGTGACGCTTCAGCAGTCAGCTCCCAGATCGGCAGATCCAGCAATGCGTCCGTGCCTATCACCGTACGCCCGCTTCTGTAACAGGACACCAGCGGCAGGATCTCCTGCGCCGGTGACGGATCTGCCCCCTGCAGCGGATTGAATGAAGACTGCTGATCTGCAAATTTTTGTATATTTTCCGCCCTGGTAAAATACTCTACAAATTTCATAGCAGCATCTATATGCCCGCTGCCGGCATTTACGCTCAATTTTGTATCCGGATTGATCACCAGCAGGGAACCGTCCTCTAAAACCGGAAGTGGATGCACCTCAAAGCCGAACTCCGGCTGCATCGCGCTGACGCGCCCGGCCGCCCATGCCCCCGTCAGCATAAAAGGAGACTCTCCCTTGATAAACTCTTTCAGATCATCGGAGGTTTTCTTCGTATCGAGTGCCTTTTCTCCGTCAATATATCCTTTCCGGATAAAACTTTCCACTATGGAGAACCCGGAACTCAGATAATGGCTCAGCGTCTCTTCACCGCTGTTAATCCGAGCAAATACTTCTGCCTGCACCTCTTCCTGATAGATAGAGTAAAATCCGTACCCGATGGCCAGTGTCTTCAGGGAAATGTCATTGTTAGCAATCATCGGTGTAATCCCCCTGTCTTTGAAATAACCGCAGACCGTTTCCCATTCTCCGAGATTCTGAGGCACCTCCTGCCCGTGTTTTCTGAGTAAATCCATGTTACAGTACAGCCCAAACGCCGATACCGTGGTAGGCATCCAGTAGATTTTTCCGTTCTCCTCCATTTGGCTGCGCATCTGCCTGGTATACTCCGGGATCACGCTGAGTGATGACAGATCCGCCACCTGCCCGCTCTGCTGCAGCTCCAGCAAGATATCGTGATTTACCATAAAAACGTCGTTTCCCTTGCCGGAAGCCATCCTCTTTCTTAAGGCTTCAAAGTATTCGGTCCCTTTCAGGCTTTCATAGGAAACACGGATACCAGGATTCTCCGTCATGAAACCGGAAATGATCTCCTCTATGACCGTAACATTTTCCGGTTCATACTTATTCCCAAAAAAGGTAATGGTTGTAGTTTCTCCGTCCTGACCATCATAGTTTACTACTCTGCTGTTCTCTTTGCATCCGGATAATATACACAATATTAAGGCAGAAAGGATCAGCAGAGCAATCGTTCTTTTTTTCATATCTTCTATCCTTTCGCTCATTTTCCGAATTGACGATCAATAGCATGCACGGATAATTTCATTTAAACTAAGTAAAAATCCAATATGGACCCCATCCAATATCGAATCATTATACGATGTAACTAAAATTCATGACTGAAATTCTCCATTTAAAAATGTGCAGACATGATCTTCCCACTGACATTCATTATACCATAAACAGCCTTTTTTGCAATGTTTTCCCCTCACGGAAGGCGAGTTTCCGTGAGCTGGATGCGTAACCGTTCAGTCCGTCCTGAACGGTTGCATGGTCTCTCAATTATACAGAACAAACATTCGGTTTTTACTGTACATTTTCCAGAACCTCTGCTATAATCATATCTGACACTATGAAAGTATGAAATTCCCAATTATAGGGAATTGTTTATATATGGAGGTATCGGGTTTATGGATCATTTTGAACTTGTATCGGAATACCAGCCCACGGGTGACCAGCCACAGGCCATTGCCGAGCTGGTGCGTGGGTTTAAAGAGGGCAATCAATTTGAAACTCTGCTCGGCGTTACCGGTTCCGGTAAGACATTTACCATGGCTAACGTGATTCAGGCGCTGAACAGGCCCACTCTGATCATCGCACACAACAAGACTCTGGCCGCTCAGCTTTACGGGGAATTCAAGGAATTTTTTCCTAAAAATGCGGTCGAATATTTTGTAAGTTACTACGATTATTATCAGCCGGAAGCCTATGTTCCCTCATCGGACACATATATTGCCAAGGATTCGGCGATCAATGACGAGATCGACAAGCTCCGCCTGTCCGCCACCATGGCCCTGGCGGAACGTCGGGATGTGATCATCGTAGCCAGCGTATCCTGTATCTATGGACTGGGAAGCCCGATGGACTACCAGAACATGGTGATTTCACTGCGCCCGGGCATGACGCGGGACAGGGATGAAGTCATGGCAAAGCTCATTGAGATTCAGTATGACAGAAATGAAATGGATTTCCACCGCGGCACCTTCCGGGTGCGGGGTGACGTTCTGGAGGTGATCCCTGCTTACTCCGAGGATACCGCGATCCGCATTGAATGGTTCGGGGATGAAGTGGAGCGGATTACCGAGATTGACGTCCTGACCGGAGAGATCAAGGATGAGCTGAAGCACATCGCAATCTTTCCCGCGTCTCATTATGTTGTGGACAAAGAGAATATCGCCCGCGCTGTAACCGCTATTGAGGCAGAGCTGGAGGAGCGCGTTAAGGAATTCAAGCGCCAGGATAAGCTGCTGGAAGCACAGCGGATTGCAGAGCGCACAAATTTTGATATCGAGATGCTCAAGGAGACCGGATTCTGTTCCGGCATCGAGAACTACTCCCGCCATCTGTCCGGGCTTGCACCGGGGCAGCCGCCCTACACGCTGATCGACTACTTTCCCGATGATTTTATCATCATGATAGATGAGTCCCACAAGACCATTCCTCAGATCGGCGGCATGTACTCCGGTGACCAGTCGCGCAAGTCTACCCTCGTGGACTTCGGATTCCGGCTGCCGTCGGCAAAGGACAACCGTCCGCTCAATTTTGAGGAATTTGAGAGCAAGATCAATCAGGTTTTATTTGTATCTGCCACACCGAGTGTTTATGAGCAAGAACACGAACTGCTTCGGACAGAGCAGGTTATCCGCCCCACAGGGCTGTTGGATCCCGAGGTTACGGTCCGTCCGGTGGAGGGACAGATCGACGATCTGATCGGCGAAGTGAATAAGGAGATTGCAAAAAAGAATAAGGTTCTGGTAACCACGCTGACAAAAAGAATGGCCGAGGACCTGACCGACTATATGCGTGAGGTGGGCATCCGTGTCAAATACCTGCACTCCGATATCGATACCCTGGAGCGTACTGAGATCATCCGTGATATGCGTCTGGATGTATTTGATGTACTCGTGGGCATCAACCTTCTGAGGGAAGGGCTGGATATTCCCGAGATCACACTGGTGGCGATCCTGGATGCGGATAAAGAAGGGTTCCTGCGTTCCGGCACCTCACTGATCCAGACGATCGGCCGTGCAGCACGTAATGCAGAGGGGCATGTCATTATGTACGCGGATACCATAACAGATTCCATGCGGACAGCTATGGATGAGACACAGCGCCGCCGCGAGATACAGATGAAGTACAATGAGGAGCATGGAATCACACCGCAGACGATCCGTAAATCAGTACGTGATCTGATCAGTATTTCCAAGAAAGTTGCCGCAGAGGAGATGCGGATGGAAAAAGATCCGGAATCCATGAGCCGAAAAGAACTGGAAAAATTAATTGCAGACCTGTCAAAGCAGATGAAAAAGGCTGCTGCTGAACTGAACTTCGAATCCGCTGCTGAACTGAGAGACAAGCTGGTGGAACTCAAAAAAGTCCTGAACGATATGGACGACTGACAGATCATTATAAATACATTAGAAGGAACAGGAAGGATTACACATGGGCAAAAAAATGGACGCCAGAAAGTACATTAAGATACGCGGCGCAAATGAAAACAACCTGAAAAATATAGATTTGGACATTCCCAGAAATGAGCTGGTCGTACTGACCGGTCTCAGCGGCTCCGGAAAGTCCTCTCTTGCATTTGATACAATTTACGCGGAAGGCCAGCGCAGATATATGGAATCACTGTCCTCCTATGCAAGGCAATTTCTCGGCCAGATGGAAAAACCGAATGTGGAGAGTATTGAAGGACTCTCTCCTGCAATTTCCATCGACCAGAAATCAACCAATCACAATCCCCGTTCTACAGTCGGAACCGTAACGGAGATCTACGACTATTTCCGACTTCTCTACGCGCGCATCGGTATCCCCCACTGTCCCAAATGCGGCAAAGAGATTATGAAGCAGACCGTGGACCAGATGGTGGATCAGGTCATGAACCTGCCCGAGGGAACAAAAATACAGCTTATGGCCCCGGTGGTCAGGGGCCGAAAGGGAACCCATGCCAAGCTCCTGGAACGTGCAAAAAGGAGCGGCTACGTGCGTGTACGCATCGACGGAAACCTCTATGAATTATCCGAGGAGATTACCTTGGATAAGAATATTAAACATAACATTGAGATAATCGTGGACCGCCTTGTCGTAAAATCCGGTATTGAGAAGCGCCTGACAGATTCTGTGGAAAGCGTACTGAGCCTTGCAGAAGGCCTGCTGACTGTCGATATCATCGGCGGAGAAGCAATGAATTTCAGCCAGAGCTTTGCCTGCCCGGACTGCGGAATCAGCATTGAAGAGATTGAGCCGAGAAGCTTCTCCTTCAACAATCCCTTCGGCGCATGTCCGGTGTGCTTCGGCCTGGGATATAAGATGGAATTTTCTGAGGACCTGATCATCCCCAATCCATCGCTCAGTATCAGCGAGGGGGCCATCACAGTCATCGGCTGGCAGTCCTGTACGGACAAATCCAGTTTTACCAGAGCGATTCTGGATGCGCTCTGCAAAGAATATAAGTTTGATCTGGATACTCCCTTTGAAAAGTATCCAAAGAAAGTGCATGACATCCTAATCCACGGAACAAACGGAAAATCTGTAAAGGTATATTATAAAGGGCAGCGCGGAGAAGGCGTCTACGATGTGGCCTTTGAAGGACTTCTGAAAAATGTGGAGCGCCGTTACCGCGAAACGGGATCCGACTCTATGAAGGCAGAGTATGAAACCTTTATGAATATTACCCCCTGCTCCGAGTGCGGAGGGCAGCGGCTGAAAAGGGGGGCTCTGGCCGTTACTGTAGGCGGTCAGAATATCGCCGCCGTTACCGCTCTGTCCATCAATAAACTGCAGAAGTTCCTTCAGGAGCTGCAGCTCACCGAGACACAGCTGCTGATCGGCGGGCAGATACTGAAGGAAATCAAGGCCCGGATCCAGTTTCTGATGGATGTGGGGCTGGATTATCTGACACTGGCAAGGGCAACCGCCACTTTATCCGGCGGAGAGGCCCAGAGGATCCGCCTGGCTACCCAGATCGGCTCCGGCCTGGTAGGCGTCGCCTACATTCTGGATGAGCCAAGCATCGGGCTGCATCAGCGGGACAACGATAAGCTTCTCGGCACACTGAAGCACCTCAGGGATCTGGGCAACACTCTAATTGTCGTAGAGCACGATGAAGACACCATGCTGGCTGCCGACTGCATCGTGGACATCGGCCCAGGCGCAGGCGAACACGGCGGAGAAGTGATCGCCGTCGGAACCGCACAGGAAATCATGAAAAACAAGAACTCCATCACCGGAGCCTATCTGAGCGGCAAGATCAAAATACCGATTCCCGAAAAAAGAGAACAGCCTGCCGGATACCTCAGAATTATCGGTGCACAGCAGAATAACCTGAAAAATATTGATGTAGACATTCCACTTGGAATTATGACATGTGTGACCGGTGTTTCCGGTTCGGGTAAGAGTTCTCTTGTGAACGAAATCCTTTATAAAAAATTGGCAAAGGAACTCAACCGTGCAAGGACAATCCCGGGGAAACACAAGCGCATCGAAGGATTGGATCAGGTCGATAAAGTAATCGACATCGATCAGTCCCCGATCGGACGTACTCCCCGTTCCAATCCTGCAACTTATACCGGAGTCTTCGATCTGATCCGCGATCTGTTTGCTTCAACCCCCGATGCCAAGGCGCGCGGCTACAAAAAGGGGCGTTTCAGCTTCAACGTCAAGGGCGGACGCTGTGAGGCCTGCAGCGGCGATGGGATCCTGAAGATCGAGATGCATTTCCTTCCGGACGTATACGTTCCCTGCGAAGTTTGCGGCGGCAAGCGCTACAACCGTGAGACTCTGGAAGTTAAATATAAAGGAAAGACCATCTATGACGTCCTCAATATGACCGTAGAGGAAGCCCTGCAGTTCTTCGAGCATGTTCCAAGCATCCGTAGAAAGATGGAGACCCTCAACGATGTGGGCCTTTCCTACATCCGCCTGGGACAGCCTTCAACGGAATTATCGGGCGGCGAAGCCCAGCGGATTAAACTGGCGTCCGAACTGAGCAGACGCAGCACAGGAAAGACAGTCTACATCCTGGACGAACCAACAACCGGCCTCCACTTTGCCGATGTCCACAAACTGACAGAAATCCTAAGGCGGCTCTCCGGTGACGGCAACACCGTCATCGTAATCGAACACAACCTGGATGTCATCAAAACTGCCGATTATATCATCGATATAGGACCGGAAGGGGGCGACAAAGGCGGAACCGTAGTCGCAACCGGAACACCGGAAGAAATCGCTGAGAATCCGCAATCCTACACAGGTAAATATATCAAAGGAGTGCTGAATCGGGATTGAGGGATTGCGGTAAAGGGGCCGCAGACGGGAAAGGCGGCTGGGAATGGGTCTACGGATATATAATCTATAGGTTATTATCACTTTATTGTATGTTTCTTACCGAGCATTCAGGCAACATCCGCTGCTCCCGTTCTGATTTTCTCCCGAGGAGGGATGATTTTCCGACCGGCCGGATGCACCAGCTGTCTGGAATCGCGGCAGTCCTCTTTGGGATGCTTCTTTGCGGTGTTACAGCCGCTACATCAAAATGAAAGCCAGCATATGGACTAATCGCAGGACTTCCAGTCCTGCGATTAAGCCGACTCAAGCGGGTATGCATCGACATACCCGTGTTTGTCGGCGGTGTCCATCATGCTGGCTTTCATTTTGATTAGCGGCTGTTACGCCGCAAAGCCGCATCCCAAAGAGGACTGCCGCGATTCCAGACAGCGTCCCCCCCATCCGTTCGTTAAAAACCTCACTCCCTAAACAAATGTGATTGATGCGTCTTTTGGGAGTGCCAGTTTACATTCTACTTCGATGCATTTGATGATTCCTGCTATGGCAGGACAAGATGCATGGCCCGGAAGTTTTTCTGCTGCATAATCGTAGAGCGGGCCGGTCCCTGGTTTTCCAAGACAGACTTCGTAGGCGTCCCATGTATCACCTAATTCTTCTGTCATTTTATTGATGGATTCGCAGCCAGATGTAATCTTTACCTGTACTTCCATCCCGTCCTCTGAAGTTGCTTCTACCTGTGTGTCAAGTCCGCATGGGCCTGGCTGAATTAATACCTTTGTCATAGTAACGCCTCCATTTTCTTTATATGTAATTGTAATACAACTATTATAGGCCTGGAATCACCGGGAAGTCAATTCTTATTATGGTTCATGGGAAGGGGAATTTGCTTCCTGGTTTTCCCCTGTCATATCGTATCATTCCATGTTATAATATTACCGCTGTTTATAACTCTTCAGAAGTACAAACGGTACTGCTGTATTTATTTTAAATATAATTAACTGCTTAGTTAGGGGAATTCATAGAATGAAAAAAGGAATTGACTTGTTAAATGGCCCCATAGCCGGGTCGCTGGCCAGACTGGCCCTTCCCATTATGGGGACTTCGCTGATTCAGATGGCCTATAATCTGACCGATATGCTCTGGATCGGACGGATTGGCAGTAATGCCGTGGCAGCCGTTGGGGCGGCCGGCATGTATATCTGGCTTTCCGCCGGATTTACCATGCTTGCAAGGATGGGGGGACAGGTGCTTACGGCCCAGTCTCTGGGCGCCGGAAAAGAGGAAAAGGCGGTACAGTATGCCACTGCTTCCCTGCAGATGGGACTGCTCTTCGGACTTCTCTACGGTGTGATATCCGTGATATTTAATAGACCACTGATTGACTTTTTCCGCCTCAACAGCCCGGAAGTGATTCTGGATGCCCGCTGGTACCTGGCGGTCACCTGTGGAGGAATTGTATTTAACTTTATCAATCAGATTCTCACAGGGCTTCTGACGGCCATGGGAAACAGTATGATCACATTCTGGTCCACAACGATCGGGCTTGTGATCAATCTGGTCCTAGACCCGGTTCTGATATTCGGGCCTGGGCCGCTGCCCCGTCTCGGCGTTAAGGGGGCCGCTGCAGCTACTGTTTTTGCACAGATAATGGTGTTCTCAATCTATCTCCTGCGTATACGGAGGGATGCTCTGATCTTTTCAAAAGTCCGTATTCTGCAGCGGCCTGCCGTAAACCGCATGAAGGAAATTCTGCTTGTGGGTCTTCCCGCTTCCGTCCAGAATTTGATTTTCACCGGCATCTCCATGCTGATTGCGAGAATGATCGCAGGCTGGGGCGATGCAGCCGTTGCAGTCCAGAAAGTCGGCAGCCAGATCGAATCCATCTCCTGGATGACCGCGGAGGGATTTGGCAGTGCAGTCAATGCATTTACCGCGCAGAATTATGGCGCCGGCAAAAACGACCGTGTCAGAAAAGGCTACTTCAGCGCACTCAAAATCATGTGCACCTGGGGTCTTTTTACGACGCTTGCGCTCCTTCTTTTCCCGGAAATCCTGTTCCGCGTCTTCATCCCGGAAGCAGACATCCTCCCAATGGGCACAGACTACCTGCGCATTCTGGCTGTCTCACAGCTTTTTATGTGCACAGAGGCCGCATCCGCCGGAGCATTCCAGGGACTGGGCAGAACACTGCCGCCATCTCTGATCGGAATCATATTCAACACACTTCGGATTCCACTGGCAGCCGTCCTCTCGGCCAGCGTGCTGAAACTCAATGGAATCTGGTGGAGTATCAGCATCTCCAGCGTCCTGAAAGGCATCATTCTGCCCATCTGGCTGATGCTCTGCATGTACAGCCTGCACCACGTAAAAAAGAGCGGAAAACGCCGAAACGGCTTGTAAAACCATCTGCTTCCCGTCACACTCTCCTGTCTTATCAATATACTGATTATATAAGAAAGAGAAGGAGTGTATCAATATGAGACCAAATTGTTGTCCACCGCCAATTCCACCATGTCCGCCCGAACCGCCCGGGGAAAGTATCAATTTTTATGCCCAGTACGGCGTACAGTCCAGTCCGCCGTCAGGTTCAAACCTGCCTCTGATCCCCATTTTCCAGGAGGGCACTCAGATACACCTAAACGGAAACACCGAAATCATTCTGCCCCCCGGCTATCTATACCTAATAAACTATCTGCTCCTGGCCACCACAGAGCCAGACAATTACATGCAGATCGTTCCCAGAATCAACGGAACCCTGCAGCTGCTTTATTCCTTCCTTGCCCCCGCAGGCAGCGGCTCCCGCAACACCTCCGCCGCCGGAAGCTTCACCACCAACGCAGCAGCAGCCGAAGAAGCCCGCCTATCCTTCAGCCTGACCTACCCTCCGGAAGTAAGAAACATAGACATCTCCGGAGCCATATCCATAACCCCACTAATAAAAATTTCCACCCAAAGCACCTAATTCTTCAAATATGAGAACATAAAAACAATTTTAACCCCCATCCGTTTAAACCACCTCCTGATCCGTCGCACCGCCTCACCGGATGCGCCCAGCCTGCCAGCGGTTTTGGTATCAGGCACAGGGGAAGTGTGTGCTGGTTTTACAGGCATAGAATAAGCTTAGCGCAGCTTGAGAGAAAACGGCCGGATTTTATGGATGACATTTGATTCACAAAATCAAATGTCATTGAAGGCTGAGCTGCGCTGTCATCAGACAGCGCAGTGAATCCTTCATGTTCCATAAAATCCGGCCGTTTTCTCTCTAGCTGCGCTTAGCGAATGGACAGCCAGTAAAACCAGCACCCACTTCCCCTGTGCCTAATACCATGTCCAGTTTCAGGACATAGGTAAGTAAAAAGTTTCAGGACATAGGTAAGTCCAAATGTTAAACTATACAGAAATAA